>NZ_BCPO01000175.1:0-104195 GCF_016586105.1 Burkholderia sp. E168m15 | reverse complement strand
TTCCCAAATTTTGCATAAATTTGTTCCTAGCCCCCTCCCCTGCCCCTCAACGCAACTCCCGCATGTTCGTATTTGAGCGCTCACAAGGCTCCACGCCTCCCGATCGATAGCCTCACCGCGTCTAGCCGCGCTTGTACGTAAGCGCGGCAAAGCACGCACGCTGGCGCAGCGTTGCGTGGGGAGTCCACATCTCACCGCGAATTGCGCCTGTTATCAAAGACAGGCGGCCAAGCTTGGCGTCGTGAACGGCATTGCGCGGCGTTGCACGGTTATCCGAAGAGCCTACCAGTAAGCCCCGGTTTGCGCGCTCGCGAGCAACCTCGCAATCAGATCTACGCCTTCAGGAGTGTGAAGGTAGTCTGCAGGACATCCTCCACCGAGAGCCGGAACCGGCGAATGAAGCCAGTTGAGAAGCCATGACCGTGCGTCAAAGCCATCCGGATTCCCAGATTCTTCGATCATCCTCCGAACCTGCGTGACAAGCATTTCAACGACGGCTGGCGAGATACTTTGTGGGCCTGAATCCGATGGCAGCGAATCCTCGCGGTTGCCTTTTCTAGTGGTGGGCATTTATGTGTCGCGCTCGATTCGGCGTTGGTCGCGCGCCGATATCTCATACGGGGCTTAGCAAGCAGTGACCCCGCCAAGACCCGTTCTCCAGACGCTTACCGTAGAACCCGTCTATAATTGACAGTGCAGCTCTTAACTGCACAAAGTGTAAATATAGAGTTCTGCCCATATCATCGTGAACAGATCTCTGTAGGCTGACTGACGGAAACGTTGATCCACGAATGGCTCAATGCATCAATATATACGCTTTCTGCCTCAGAACCGAAAACAGGGAGCGGAGCTTGGTGGCTGAGGATAATCCCGCACCATTCTCTGTCCCACCTATCTACCAGCTTCACCAATGACCAGACGGGGTGATGATCACTAGTCGGCTCAATCACGATCCGACTATCCAGCCCATCCGCTCCCGATTGAAGCCAGGTACGCCAACACGGCCTTTTCTCGGCCGTCGGCCACCAGACGTTGGGCAGTTTTGCCATCGAATTCTGGCAGCGAACTGTGCCGATACCACTCAAGCGCAATCCATAGATTTCCGGAAACGGCCATGGCTGCCCTGATAACGCGCAGATGCTGTGCCGACCGGGAAAGTAGCCAAGAAGCGGTTGCACGGTCGCGCTTACTAGACATTGATGTTTTTACCAGTTACTGATCCTGCGCACGAACGATGTCCGTACCTTGAGAGGTCAAGCGAAACGCATATGCCTTTCGACCTCCACTTGCTGGTGGCTCAGATGTCAACAGTCCAATCGACGTCAGAAAGTCGGTATCGCGCTTCAGGCATTTGAGCTGATCGCGGTTGCATCCGGGCGACCGGTACACGAGCGCAAGCAGTTCCAGATATTCGTCGCTTAGAGATCGCGACACCTCCCACGCCACAAGGCGATGGCGATGACAGTACCAAATCTCCGAAGCAACGCGATGCTCCATCTGTTGCATCTCACGCGGGTCGTAAAAGGTCAACATCCGACGCTGCTTGCAATCTGCATGGCTGCATTGCAGAAAAAGATGGCCAGCCCCTTGCTCCTGCTCGCTGTCCATCCAACGTCGAAAGACAGGCTCAGCAACATGGAAGCGTTCTGCGCCAATTTCAACGGGATTTCTGAACCACGCAGTCAGTTGACGAAGGGGCACCGTCAAGTATCGACCTCGGTACCAGACGTCGACCGATCCGTTCAATAACGTGGTCGCAACCATCTCGGCATGCCCGTGGGACACATTCTTCTTTCCAGCATCGAACAACGATAGCATTTCCGAGACTTCGGTGAGCCCACCAACTACATCGCTCACTACCGACTGCACATCCGACAGCGCTCCATCGCCATACATCACCGCTAACTACTCCATCATTCATTGACGACAAGATCGGGACAACACCCGCTCGGTCCTCACTTCGTCGCTTTCTACTTGTCTGGCATTAATGGGTCGTAAATGCCGTGGCCAATCGATGATGATACCTCGACCATACGCGCATGGAAAGGGTATCGGGCCGAAGCGACACAGAAGCGCACCTCAAGCAGATAGGTAGGTCGATCCGTGCACGCCGACTCGCACTCAACATTTCGCAGGAATCACTCGCCCACCTCGCGAACATCGACAGAAGCCACATGGGCAAAATCGAGAGGGGCGAACGAAATGTCACGTTGCTGAATCTTCTGAGAATCTCTCGAGCGCTTGCTTGGCAACCTTCAGAACTTCTCGCTTCGGCAGGTTTGTAACGAGGTAACTCGCACGCGATCGCAGCGGCTTTTGATCCGACTGGCGAGGAGTAAGCCAGTCCTCAAACTCCTTATGCAAAAGGAGACCCCGCCCCCAACGGCCACCCAGCGTCGCCGAATAGCTCGTCGAAACCATCACGACAGAGCCGAAGCATATCTTCCGGATCGATGTCGCGTTCAGGCTGCGCAATTTCGACCGCGGCGCGGATAATGTCGTTGACTTCCGTGAATAGCTCGTCGACACCGGATCTCACCGACTTCCGTTGTGCCTCCGTCATCGTGTCATACAGGCGCTTCCAGATTGGGATCAGATCATCCTCGATCGTGTTCACGAAGTGAAGCATCGCATCGTGGATGTAGAGCACGTCTTGAGCACGCTTTTCCGGAATCCGGTCGTCGCGAATCAACAACTTCTGGACCATGAAGCTCACTGGATTCGGGATCTGGAGATCCGGCACGTCTTCGCCGAGACCCGACTCGTTGGCCGGGATCGTGACCGCCCACGGCTCGTGTAGAAGCACTTCGAGGTGACGCAGCTTCTGGGCCACGACGCCGGCATTCGCCTCGGTCGCATCCTTTTCCAGCTGCTTCGTCACCTTGTTGCGCCGACAAGGACTGCCCGTCAACGGCGTGAGGAATTCCGCGTAGAAGCCTTTCGCCCCCGCGCCCATGACCTTCTTTGCAATCTCTGACCGCCTCTACGCAGTCGTTTTTATTTCGAACTCCTGGAGCAAAACGCCCGGTCAAACTGCCGCGCCCTTTGCGCCTCGTCACTATGCAAGTAGGTCGACGTTGTCGAAATTGACGCATGCCGCAGATTGTCGCGCACCATGATCAGTTCCGCGCCACGCGCCAACGCATGCGTGGCATGTGTATGGCGTATCCAATGCGGGCTCGCGCGGCGCAATTTCTCGGCGGTCGCCGGCTGTTCCCCCTCGATCGCACCGGCCACCAGCAGGAAAAAGCGGCGGATCACCCTCCAAAGACGGGTACTCTGAATGCCGGCAGCGTCTTCCTCAAGACTTGAAACGAGCGGAGTAGAAGGAATCCAACGAGATGGCGTCACCGGCAACCCGCGCTGCATGAGCCAAAAATCCAACGCGGTTCGCGCCAGTGTCGGTAACGCAACCTTACCGGGCCTCCCGCCCTTCCCGATCACATGCAGCCAGTGATCGCCATGTTCGTCGCGGCGGATATCGCCCAGCTTGGCGCCAACCAGTTCGCCGGCGCGCAGCCCCGTCGCGTAGCCGAAGTCCAGTAGAAAGCGTAAGCGCTGAGCAGCTGGCTCGCTCCAGCCGTATGACCATTCAAGCCCGTCGGCCAGTGTGCGGATCAACAACCACTCGCCCTCCGTAAAGCCCCGCGAGACGTCCAGTCCCGTATGCAACACGCCACCTCGCACCTTGACGCCAGCAAATGGGTTCGCCTGAACATAGCGCTGCTCAACCAGCCAACGAAACATTGCGGATAGCACCGTCAACGCATGCGCTGTCGACCGAGCTGATAGGGAACCGTTAAACGGCCGCCACTCGACGCTCTGTCGTGGCCGAGGCGGCCCCACCCAACGCTCCCGCGGTGTCGGCCGACGCAAGAAGCCGCGATACGCAATCGCGTCATCCGTCGTGAGCGACGACAATGCTCGACCGCGCTCGACGATCGCCCACAGGATCAGCCGCTCGGCTTCTTTCCTGTAGGCACGTTGCGTATCCGCTGATTCATGCAGCGACAACCAGGAGAGGACGGCCTCGTAGTCATTCGATGCGCTCAGCAAGCAGGCCTCCTGCGGTGCCCGAAACTTTCCACGCGTGCCGTTAACCTCATGCGGCACGTGCATTCGCTCCCACGGAACGATGTTTCCGGACGGTACCGCGGCGATCAACGTGCGGGCTCGTTCGGTCAAGGCCGGGTACGCAGCAAAAAACGCTTCAACGTGCCGCGCGCCGGCGGCCCCAAGACCGTCGATCGTCGACCACCAGCGGCTCCGACGCGGAATTCGGACGGTCAGGTCTGCAAGCGTTCTGATCCCGTGCGCCTGCAGGGACACCACGACACGTGGCGGCAGCCATTCGCCAATTTCATCCGAGATGTGCGGCTGGGGAACAGGTAGATGACGCAGTACATCGATGGCCTGGACGACAGCGTCTACCACGGCTTGAGAAGGACGATCGACGAACGCGATCGCGAGATCCTCGCGATGACGCGCTCGAGCAAACGCCACGAGTCGCCGGCGAATGCGCCCGAGGATGCTACGCGACGATGCGCCAGTTGCCCGCCGTTCGCTCAGGTAACGAGAGACAGCGGCTCGCGCCTCCAGACCGGCGTACCAGCTCCGTAGCGCGGCAAGCTCCGCCTCGTCCGGAAAGTCGAGCGTGGCTTCGTCGGCAGTGGCATGGAACTGACGCGTTTTCATGATCTCCAGTTTAGGCGATTTTTGATGATAGGCAGATAATAATCCTTATCTGCCTATCATCATCAAATTGCTGACAAAGTTATTTCAATTCGTAATGGTTAGGTACGTAATACGGCCGCAATCGGCAAGCGCTTGCGGTTCGTGATGCCCTGTCACCGCCGCTCCCAGGCATCCAGATAGTGATGCGACGGGATCGTCGCAAGCTGCTCGTCGTGGATGACGGTGGAGCAGCCCCCTGAAACACCGAACACAGTCCCCCACTTACAATAACGGGTGTCTGGAGATACAGGGGCAAGTCCAGACGGGAATGCGCTCAACGGTTGCCAGTTCGTGATCGAACAGCAGGCAACGCGGCGCTTCCGGCATCGTCCATCTGTCATCAACACCACACGTCAACGTCGACGGTACGCCTGCGCGTGATTGCGCCCACCTTGATGAGACATGTGCCGGCACTATAATTTTTGATGCAGGATTCGCGCTCGAACGGTCTCCCGAACTCATCGAGAAAAGGGACATATTGCTGCCGCCATCCCGTCCGGTCGTCGGATCGGTAAAGTGTGAGGATTGGCCTCTCCCGCCGATTCCCACTGCGCCCCTAATGGCTGGATTCTTCATCGTCGCCCGAGCGCGAGCGCAGGAGCCACGCATGCAGGACAACCCGCCCATCACCGAAAATCACCTGCTTGCCGCGCTGCCGGAAAACGAACGCGCTCACCTCGCCGCTCACCTGACGCTTGTCGACATGCCGTTGGGAAAAGTGCTGTACGAATCGGGCGGCCAGCTTCATCACGTCTATTTTCCGACCACGTCGATCGTGTCGCTGCTGTACGTGATGGAGGACGGCTCGTCTGCGGAAATCGCGATCGTCGGGCATGAGGGCATGATCGGTGTGTCGCTGTTCATGGGCGGCGAAACGACGCCGAGTCGCGCCGTCGTGCAAAGCGCTGGGCAGGCCTACCGGCTCGACGCGAGCGTCCTGAAAGAAGAATTCAGGCGTGGCAATGCGATGCAACGCCTGTTGTTGCGCTATACCCAGGCGCTCATCACGCAGATGGCGCAGACTGCGGTGTGCAACCGCCATCATTCCATCGATCAGCAGCTGTGCCGCTGGCTGCTGCTCAGCCTCGACCGCCTGCCTTCGAACCAGTTGCGCATGACGCAGGAACTGATCGCCAACATGCTGGGCGTGCGGCGGTCGGGCGTGACGGAGGCTGCTTTGAAGCTGCAGGACGCGGGCCTCATCCGCTACAACTACGGCCATATCCAAGTGCTGGACCGACCCGGGCTCGAAAAGCGCGTGTGCGAATGCTATGCGGTGGTCAAACGCGAATTCGATCGCCTGCTTCCCGATCTGAAGCGACTCTAGCCGCCACTGAGCCGCATCGTGCCGGCCTTTCCCGCAACTGCCCTCGATGTCCGAGAAGGCCCGGAAGCGGCCGATCGACACCTTGCCGCCAACCTCGCCTCATCCGGCGACCCAGTACGGCGCCCGGTTGTAGTACTGGTGAAGCGACAATCCCCACTGCGATTGCGTCATCACCGGCCAATGCTCGTCGTCGAAGCCAGGGGTACTTTTGACATGCGCGGCGGTCACGTCCAGGTGGAAACATTTGTCACCGACATCGTATTTCATCGCACTCCACGGAATGGCACAAAGCATCTCGCCCATGCCGCCGCTGGACGCTACCGCGTAGGCAATTTTGCCGTGGTGCAAATCGAGCACGATGTCGAACACGTTGCCGATATCCTCACCGTCCGACGCGATGATCTTGCTGCCCCTCAGGACATCGGCGGTCGTCACCATATGACCGGGTTCATCGCCAGCATCGCGTTCGACGAGCTTGCCCCCGTTGCCGTCATCCCCGGATCGGTCGGGGGTGTGGAGCATCCTCATGATGTCCTCCTTGGACAAGTTCCGGGAATATCCGTCTCGTACACGGCCTCGACATCGAAAGCGGCACTCGACGCACGAGGAAACGCTGCGCGCACCGGCATTGGAAGTCGGTACGGTTCCGTACCCGAGCACCTCGGGAATATTGGCTCGCCGACGCTCCGACCGATTCCGCCACGCTTATCGATATCGCCGAATACCGGCGACGACTCGATCCTTCGTAGTCTCGCAGGGCGCTGCCCCTGCGCTAGCGGTGCTTGATGTGCAACGACTTCCGGTGATGCTTTCGATGGGCCGGGCGGGAGATCATCCTCGTGACACCACCGATCGACGGCGGATCGCTGGCGGGGAACGTCCCCTCCACCGCCTCGTCGACATTGCGCTCGCTCTTGCCACCGTTCGTATGCTGCTCTCGATACCTGCTGCGCATAACCGCCTCCGTGGAGTTGATGGTCGGATCGGGCCGGATTCATCTGGCCCACCAGCGTGAAACGCCTCCGGTCACGATGCCAGCATAGGCCCGATTGGAATATTCCGCCCGGTGCGAGCGTGATCCGCCGGACATCGCGAAACGGCCACGTACACCGGAAAACCGTCCGGCATAGGACAGACTGAGCCCGCGCATCCCGCGTATAGCTGGGCTACCGGGCCGAAATTCGCCGCCGACCGGATGCGTCGCGGTACGTCGACTTCTTCCCAATTTTTCACCAGGATCCGCCACGACACTCGTTCTTCTCGCTCTCCCCCGACAGATTGCCGGCGAGTTCTCCGTGGCGGCGACAGTCGCCCTCGGCGCGGCCGTCTTCCCCTCACTCTCGAATGCCCGCGGCTCCGCACCGGATCAAGCACCGCCCCACATCATGCCCGTGGCGGCGCAAAGGTCGATCGACGGGCGCATCAACAGCCTGCACCAGCGGCTTGGCATCACGCCTGGCCAGGAATCGCTGTGGCAGCCGGTGGCGCAGGTGATGCGCGACAACGCGAACGCGATGGAATCGCTCAGGAAGGCACGTAGCGATCACGCGAACGACATGAGCGCGATGGGCGATCTTCATTCCTATGGCGAAGTCACCAACGTGCACGCAGATGGCGTCAAAAAGCTGACCACGGCGTTTCAGCCGCTTTACGACAAGATGTCCGATACGTAAAAGCAGAACGCGAATGCGATTTTCCGTGGCAACGGTCGCCACCTGATCAAGGAGCAATAGTTCCGGACCTTCTGCCGATACCGACTGTCGATGACAGCCGCTGACCGGCAGATTGCGGATCGTACACGGGAGAACATGATGGACGTTTCTGCCGGACACGCACGTCGAAACACGGTGGCGCCGAGATCAGGCACGCGGCTCGTCGGCATGATCGTTGCGTTCGGCTGCCTTGTCGTTGCACCGCAGTTGCATGCGGAGAGAATGAATCACGGCTGGGACAAGGGCAATCACGCGCGCATGACGCATCAGGGCGGTCGCTACTACGACCATCACCGGCATGGAGGCGACGGCTATTACGATGGCGAGGATGACGCTTATGCCGCGCCTCCGATGGTTTACGAGCCGGCACCGGCGCCCGGCGTCTCGCTGTTCATCCCGCTGCGGCTGCGTTGACGTACGAATCCAGTCCGGCGGACGGGTACACCTGGCGGCACGTGGATGTGGCGATCCTCACTGCTTCGTGATCCTGATGACGAAGCTGGCGAGGAGGTGTCGCGACATGCCGGGAGGGGCGGTTCGCGCCCGTGCGCGCATTGTACGGTTTCGTACCGCATCGGGCATTCGTCGCGTGTAGCGTCTCAATCATGCCGGCCGCCCGAGGGGACGCGCTTAGCAGGCATCGCTCCGCATCGGCGGGCGAACGGCTGGATACCACTGCACGGCAGGCAGGTCAGCCGGATCACCGAAGTGCCGGGCATCGCTCTGACGAGGACATCATGTTGCGAAGCATCCGAAGGTTGCACGGAGACACGGTTCGAGCGAAGGACGGCGATATCGGGCACATTAACCAGGCCTACTTCGACGACGACAACTGGTGTATTCGCTACCTCGTCGTCGAGACGGGCGACTGGCTGCACGACAGACGGGTTCTAATCTCGCCATATTCCGTAACACATCCCGAATTCCGCACGCTATATGTCAGTCTGTCGCAAGAGCAGGTGAGAGACAGCCCGAATCTGGACACGCACAAGCCGGTATCGCGCCAGCACGAGATCGAGTACCTGCGTTACTACAACTACCCGACTTACTGGGGCGGCCCGAACCTTTGGGGGATGGGTGCTTACCCGGCTTTCGATCCGGCCGGACCGTCGCAGGATCTCGATGCCGGCGACCCGCTGTTCTCGCACGGCGCGCCGGCCAGTGCGCCGGCGGATACGCATTTGCGCAGCACCGGCGAGGTCGACGGATATCGGCTCGAAGCCACGGACGGACATATCGGTCACGTGTCCGACTTCATTTACGACGATGAAGCCTGGGTGATCCGCTATCTCGCGATCGACACGTCGAGCTGGTGGTCGACCGGCAAGGAAGTCCTGATCGCGACGCACTGGCTTGACCAGGTGGAATGGCATACGGAAACGGTGTCGGCCACGCTCACGCGCGACGCGATCCGCCGCAGCCCTCCCTACGACGACTCGCAGCTCGTGCATCGAAGCTACGAAATCGAGTTGCACGAATTCTACGGCAAGCACGGCTACTGGCCCCGAGACCGCTAACGCGGACGACGGGCCGTCAACGCAACCACCATCCCGTTTGGGATGTTGCGTGACCGAACGCCAAGGAGCAGTTGCATGACCTCAACCGATTTCCCGTCAATCCAAGGGGCGGCACTCGATGCGCTGTGCATCAATACGCTGCGCTTCCTGTCGATCGATGCCGTGCAGAAAGCGGCGAGCGGCCATCCAGGCCTGCCGCTCGGCGCCGCGCCGATGGCCTATGCGCTATGGATGCGTCATCTCAAGCATCACCCGGCCAATCCGGCATGGTTCGATCGCGATCGCTTCATCCTGTCGGCCGGACATGGATCGATGCTGTTGTACAGCCTGCTCCACCTCACCGGCTACGACCTGCCGCTCGATCAGATCGGCCGCTTCCGGCAATCGGGCAGCCTCACGCCCGGCCATCCGGAGCGCGGCCTCACTCCGGGTGTCGAGACGACGACCGGCCCGCTCGGCCAGGGTTTCGCCAACGCCGTCGGCATGGCGATGGCGGAAACGCAGCTCGCCGCGTGCTACAACCGTCCCGGCTTCGAGATCGTGGATCACCGCACCTACGCACTCGTCAGCGACGGCGACCTGATGGAAGGCGTCGCGGCGGAAGCGGCATCGCTTGCCGGCCATCTCCAGCTCGGTAAGCTGATCTGCCTGTACGACGATAATCGCGTCACGCTGTCCGCCGGCACCGCGATCACCTTCACCGAAGATCGCGCACAACGGTTCGACGCCTACGGCTGGCATACCGAAACGGTCGAAGACGGCAACGACCTGGCCGCCATCGATGCGGCGCTGGTCAACGCACGCGCCGAGCAGCGACGTCCGTCGTTGATCCTCGTGCGCACGCATCTCGGCTATGGCTCGCCCAACCGGCAAGACACGTACCAGGCTCACGGATCGCCACTCGGCGATGCCGAGGTGCGCCTGACCAAGCACAACCTCGGCTGGCCGCCCGATCCCGCGTTTCATATTCCCCCACCGGCGCTCGCGCATTTTCGCCGGGCGCTGGCGGAGGGGCGAGTACGGGAAGAGCAGTGGAACGCGCGGTTCGAGGCCTATACGCGCGCGTTCCCCGAGCTGGCTCGGATGCTGCTGAACACTGTGCACGGCAAGCTGCCCGACGGTTGGGACCGCGATATCCCGGTCTTTCCGGCCGATCCGAAAGGCATGGCGACGCGGGTCGCATCCGGCAAGGTGTTGAACGCCCTCGCCTCCCGCGTCCCGTCGCTGGTCGGCGGCTCCGCCGACCTAAACCCCTCCACCTTCACCGCGCTAATCGGGCTCGGCGATTTCGAGGCCGCCGGCGTGAACGCGCTCGACCGACAAGGGTCCGACGGCGGCGGCTGGAGCCGTAGCGGCCGCAATCTGCATTTCGGCGTGCGCGAGCATGCGATGGGCGCGATCCTGAACGGCTTGGCGGCCCACGGCGGCATCCGGCCATTCGGCGCGACCTTTCTGATCTTTTCCGACTACATGCGTCCGCCGATCCGGCTCGCCGCATTGATGCGTCTGCAGGTGATCTACGTGTTCACGCACGACAGTCTCGCCGTCGGCGAGGACGGTGCGACACATCAGCCGATGGAGCAGCTTGCCGGACTGCGTGCGGTCCCGGGCCTGCTGGTGATTCGACCGGCCGATGCCAATGAAACCGCCGTCGCGTGGCGTGTGGCGCTCGAAGCGCGGGAGCGACCGACTGCGCTGGTACTGACCCGCCAGGACGTGCCGACCATCGATCGCCTCCGGTTCGCGCCGGCCGAGGGCTTGCGGCGTGGCGGCTACGTCTTGGCCGATGCCCCCGATGGCCACCCCACGCTGATCCTGATCGCGACGGGCTCGGAAGTCACGCTCGCGCTGGCGGCACAAGTCGAATTGCTCGCGCGCGGCGTAGCGGTTCGGGTGGTGTCGCTGCCCTGTTGGAGATTATTCGACGCTCAGCCCCAGCCATATCAGGACGCCGTGCTGCCGAAGTCGGTCGGCGCGCGGCTGGCGATCGAAGCGGGTGTGTCACAAGGCTGGCACCGCTATGTCGGCGATCGTGGCGACGTACTCGGCATCGCGGGTTTCGGCGCGTCGGCGCCGGGCGCCGAGCTGATGCGAGATTTCGGCTTCACGGTCGAGAACGTCTGCGACCACGCACTGAAACTGCTCGCCTGATCCGTGGACGGCCCGTACGCGTATCAACCGTTCGGGCCGCAGCTGGCATGGCACATACCGGCTTCGAGTACCGCGTCGACCATCGACTGGGCATCGGGCACGATGCGCCACGTGATCCGCTCCGCTCTCCTGTATGAGGCACTGGCGCATTCTCGTTCGCGCACGGGCCGTGACTGCCGGCATGCGCGTGGCGGACGGCGGGCGCCGGGACCTTCCACAACCAACCGAACGCGCGAAGCGCCGCCCATTCCGCCACCCGCCATGCTCAAGCGGTGGCGGGCTTGCCGGCTCGGCGCTCGAGCATGAGAATAAGGGCGATGATGCTGACGAAATGCATGCGTTCAGATGGCGTCGGACTGCCGTGTTCGAGAATCGATTCCAGCCTAATTCGCCAGAGTGCCCATGGCGCAGGCTCACCGGGGGCGACGCGTGCAATGAGTCGTTCGAGTGAACGGAGGTCTTCCTCGATTGCTGTGTGGGCCATGGCAATGCTCCGGTTGTCGTGAGGAACGGCGGACAGTCTATGCCGAAGCACTGCGCCGCTCTGCCCGCTACCGTACATCGCATGCGCGCGGGGCACTTCCCGGCAGCGACGGCCGCAATGCAGGCGCCCGGCGCGATACTGTGCGACGGGCGCGGGGGGCATCGGCGCCCCGTCCGGCGCGAGCCGTCCCGTGCGTGCCGCGCACCACCCTCCACGACGCCGCATGGCGACCTGCGGCCGACACGCGGCGAGCACAACGTGATCCATGCGAGGTATGCAAAGTGACCGAAACGATCGGATGCCTCATCTTCGGAGCCCTGCTGATTTTCATGGGACTCATCGGATCGTCGCTTAAGCGCCTGCCGCTGAGTGCGGCCATGGTGTATCTCGGGATCGGCTTTCTGGTCGGACCGGCCGGCACCGGCTTCCTGTCGCTGAAATTGCCGGACGACGTCACGAACTTGCGCATTGCTGCCGAAATCGGCTTGCTGATCTCGCTGTTCGCGATCGGCCTGAGGCTGCGTGTCCCGCCCGCCGATCCCCGCTGGATGCTGCCGCTGCGGCTCGGCGTCGTCGCAATGATCTTCACCGTGGCGTCGATCGCCGCGCTCGGCGTGCTGGTGCTGAATTTGAATCTCGGTGTCGCGGTACTTCTCGGCGCGATGATCGCGCCGACCGACCCCGTGCTCGCTCATGACGTCGGCGTGCGCGACGCGGGTGACGTCGAGCTGGTACGTTTTTCGTTGTCCGCCGAAGGTGGGATCAACGACGGCACGGCCTACCCGTGCGCGGTACTCGGCATGCTTTTGTGCGGTTCCGGCACGACGTCGGCGCTTCACTGGAGCATGGTCGGCGGCATTGCATGGGGTATCGCGTCCGGTGCGGGCGCAGGCTGGCTGCTCGGCTTCGTCACGGCCCGGCTCGTCGCATTCCTGCGCAGCCGTCACAGCCAGGCGCTCGGCCTCGAAGGGTTCTTCGCGCTCGGCCTGATCATGCTGTCGTACGGTGTGGCGCTCGCCATTCATGGCTACGGGTTCCTGGCCGTGTTCGCGGCGGGCGTCGCGATGCGGCGCGTCGAACATCGAACGAGCGGCCAGAAGACGTCGAAGGAGACGGTCGGCGTCGTGAACAGCGAGGATGTCGAAGCCACCGCCACCGATCCCGACAAAGCCCATGCCTTCGTCGCGGAATCGGTCATGGGATTCACAATCGAGCTTGAACACATCGTCGAAGCCGTCCTGATCCTGCTGATCGGCGCGCTCGTCTCACGGTATTGGGCTGACATGCTCACCTGGGCGGGCGCGGCCGTGGTCGCGACACTGCTGTTCGTCATCCGGCCGGCCGCCACCCAGCTTGCGCTGATCGGCTCCCGGGCGTCGCACCACCAGCGCCGGCTGATCAGCTGGTTCGGCATTCGCGGCGTGGGTTCCCTGTATTACCTGATGCTGGCCATCGAGCAAGAGCCGCGCGCGCAACTGTTGCCGATGGTTCCGTGGGTACTGGCCATCATCGCCGTGTCGATCGTGCTGCACGGTATTTCAGCTGCGCCGCTGATGCGTCGTTATGCGTGAGACCCAGGACGGGCGTAGTGACGCGATGCGTGGGCTGGTCGAACGGTTTGGCGCGATGCCACACCCGACACTCAAGGTGCCGGGCGACAGTCCTTCCATGAACTTGCAGCGTCGATGATGTCCCGCGTCACAGCCTGCCCAGCCGCATCAGTATGAGTAACACGACCAATACCAAGCCCAGCAATCCGCTTGGACCATAACCCCAGCCGTTGCTGTAGCGCCAGGTCGGGATCATCCCGACCATCAGCAGCACGGCAACGATCAGTAGAAGTAGTCCCAGTGACATGCCGTCTCTCTTCAATCAATCCGGCTAGTCATGCCGCGATGCGTCCGCATCGTTGGCCTCGCCGAATGCAATCGAACCGATGTTTCCGTCGAAACGCTCCCGAGCGATTCCACGTCGACGCGCGCACGCGCCGTTCGTCGCCGGTCGCGTCGAAATTCGCGGGGTCGCCTCTCGAATGCCGGAGTTACCCGGACGGAAGTCGTCCTGCTTCTTCATGCAGGGCTCGTGCGCGATGCACCCGGTTCGGGACGTGCATCGACTCTTTCGATATCAAGGTAGGCGGACGCGGGCGTGGAGTATGTCCGGCGACGTACCGGACGCACGGCACCGCGCGACGGATCGACCTGTCGACACCGACGAGCCGACGATCGTGGGTACCAGCTGCGAAGTTCGTCACCTGCTTTTTCGGGTGACGGGACCCGGTTCAGTGGAGATGCCCTCCGAACAAACCGAGCAACCCGATGACGATCAGGTAGATCGCAACGATGTAATTCAACAGCCGCGGCACGACGAGAATCAGAATGCCGGCGATCAGCGAAACCAGTGGGCCTGCGCTCGTGAGGATGTGCATATGCCCTCCGCAAGATTGAAAACGACAGATGGATACGAATCCGCGCTGCCTCCGATGCTCGTTACAGCGACTTGACCCAGGCGACACGCGGGCTCTTGGCGGTCGCGCAAGAGCGCGCAAGGAGCGAGCCGACGCCGGCGGCGGTGATGTGGCATTCGTCGATCTGGCGGCCGCTCGCGTCGGATGTGCCGGTCGTCGTGCATCCCTGCACCACGACGCAGATAGCAAGACGCGATCCCTGCGTACCTCATGTAAGTGTTTTTCGCTGCATGATTCGCCTCAGGCAGTTCGTGGATATCCCCGACGCTACACACTGGCGAACGTGAATGCGGTACGAAAGCGTACCAAGCATGTAAAAACAGACAACCACCCTTCGCAGCGATCGACCCGGGAGCCGCCCGCATACACCTGCTCGCGTGGCGGTGCCGGTTCACGTACGGCATCGTACCGACTTCCGTCACGAACGCGCTCAACCTGTATTCCGGCATCCTGATTGTCGCGCGCCGAAGCACCAGTACGACGCTTCGATGGTTCAGGATTTCGTACCGGTGAAACATGCGATCCATGTCAAGGAGCAAGATGATGAACAGGGATCAGATGAGAGGCCGCATCGCGGAAGCGAAGGGCAAACTGAAGGAAATGGTCGGCAGAATCATGGGAAATCGATCGACCAGGATGCAGGGCAAGGTCGAACAGGTCATCGGAAAGACGCAAGCGTCATTCGGTGACGCGAAGGAGCAACTCAGGAAGCGGCCGTAGGATGCTCACGCGAACGGTTCGGTTCTATCGCACCGCGCGATCGGGCAACGTGACGCGAATTCACCGGATGTTGACGGCGCGTGCAGGCAACATCCGGCGCTACCCGCTTCCCGACCGACCTTCAAGATATCGCAATGCGTCGAGGGTGGTCGCTGTGCACGTCGGCAAGCGGCTTGTGCTGCGCGTCTCCCACGCCGGGAAAGAACGTGTCCCACGCGTCCCGGACACCTTTCGCCGCGGTCGCATCTGCGGTCGCATCCACTGCAAGCGTCTCCTGGTCGCTCGACTTGGCCGGATCGGAACACAAGCCTCGCCAGCGCGTAAAGGTGAGCATCGGCTTTTCCGTCCATTCGCCGTCGCCGAACTTCGCAAACGCCGTGTCTCCGCTCACCAGTCGAACCTCATACCATCCGTCGCGCACAGGCGCATATTGGTCCAGCGTAAACCATCGTGTAGATTGGATTTTCATCGTTGCCTCATGGGTCCATGGATCGTTGTACAGGAAAAACCCGGTCGACGCGTGCGCGCTAATCGGCGCACCGATTCAGCCACAGCCGGCCTGCGGCGGTCATGTTGATCGAACCGCCGGTGCGCGACTCGTATGCAAGCCCGTGAGTCAACAGTTCATCGGCTATGACGCGTGGAATATCGGCTTGTGAATCGGGAATCCGATCAAGCGATTTGAGGGTCTCGACAACCTCGGGTGAAAGTGGGATGCACATGGCGGCCTCCTCGGTATTGACTTTATGTTGAACCGAGCGACACGCGCGGGTCTGTACGGTATCGACTATTTGGACGCAGGTTTTGCGGCACCTCGCTGACGCCAGATGATCAACCTGAATCGACAATATGATTCGGTATCCGATATTTTTATTGCGCAACCGGTTCTGAACGCGCACACTACAGAGACCTGCCGGTTCGTTGTCAAGGCATCGGCGCCCTCGAATCCTTCGGCGCCAACGGTCGCTCTGTCAGGAGCACATCATGACCATTCCCACTCTCGAATATCGCGGCCGTGAACTCCGCGTCTATTCACAAATGCTTTTCCCGCCGTTCGGCGATCCCCACGCCCCCGGTCCGAAACGTTTCGGTTCAATCGTACGCATCGACACGATTCCGTCGACCTCGGCAACGGCGCCGCGTTACTCGACCATTTTCGAGCATGGCGCTCCGCAAACGGCGGCGCTCGCCCTCGATCTGGCGATGCAATTCGGCAAGGACATCGTCGACGGCAGAATCGCCCCTACGGCGATCTGATCCATCCGCCGCATCGGACTCGATGCGGCGTCTCGCGACGCGAGCACATCTCACTCAGGAGCGATCCATGAAATATTACTCAAGCACCTCGATCGACCGGCGCGATGACGCGACCCGGAAAAAACAGCGGGACGATCTCGCGCGTGCCGATGTCGAACGCGCCGAAAAGCGCATCCGTCAGGATGCCGGCATCAACTCCAATGCGAGCAAGTGGCGTTATTTGCGCCCCGACAATCGGGCGAGATGAGCGACGGATGCGCCACGCGCCGTGGCACACCGGTCCCGCACCGCAGGTCGCGGGCGGGCCGGGATCACGCATACCGGCGCAGGTGTATCGAGAATTCGGCGATCGCGTCGATGCCGGTCTGCTCCGCGCAGCGGCACCAATCCTGTAACTGAGCCAGCAATTGCTCGTGCGACGCGTGTGGCCACGTCCATAGCTCGAGCAACGCGTCGTAAATATCCACATACACGCGTATTCGCCGGTTGGCATTGGGGCTCGTCAGCACGCGCAGGTCGGGCTTGTTCCGATGGCCCCAGGCCTGGCGCAGCCAGTGTTTCATGCCGAGCGCGAACGCGCGCTTGTCGTCTCGACTCATGTCCTCGACGCGGCGCAGTTCCCGCCGGCAGGCGGACTCGAGCGTGCGCGCAAAGGCGGCCATCACCGCATGCCGGTTGCGGATGACCGCTTGCAGCGTCGCGTCGTCGGCGACTGCCTTGACCGGGAGCAGGCGCGGCTGCGTTGCGACTCGCCGAACGGTCGCCAGCCGCAATGCCGCCAGCAGGCGGATGTACGCCCAGCCGATATCGAACTCGAACCAGCGATTCGACAGCCTGGCGGACGTCACGTACGCGTGATGATTGTTGTGCAGCTCTTCGCCGCCGATCAGGATGCCCAGCGGGAAAAGGTTGGTACTCGCATCGGGTGTCGCGAAATTCCGATAGCCGCTGAAATGGCCTAAGCCATTGATCACGCCACCGGCCCAGAACGGAATCCATATCATCTGGATCGCCCACGCCGCCACGCCGGGCAACCCGAACAGCCCGACGTCGATCACGACCAGCAGCCCGACGCCGAGATTCGGATAGCGGGCATAGACGTGGCGTTCGAGCCAGTCGTCCGGCGTCCCCGATCCGTATCTGCGCGCCGTTTCCTCGTTCCGCACTTCCGCACGGTACAGTTCCGCGCCGCGCAGCAGCACGGTCGCGAGGCCGCGGGTTCGCGGGCTATGCGGATCGTCCGGGGTCTCGCTCCGCGCGTGATGCTTGCGATGCACCGCGACCCATTGCGAGGTCAGCATGCCGGTCGTCAACCACAGCCAGAACCGGAAGAAGTGACTGATGCACGGATGCAGATCCAGCGCCCGGTGCGCCTGGCAGCGGTGCAGGTACACGGTCACGCTGATGATGGTGACATGCGTGAGCACGAACACGACCCACGCAAGCTGCAACCAGGACAGCCTCAGTTCGCCGTTCAGAAGAAATGCCGACATTCCGTTCGCACTCCGCGCCACACTGGTATCCGCGCACGCTTCGCCGTGACGACGCGTGCGCGTGCCGATTCCCTGCCCTTCGACGAGCCTCCTATTTCCCGACCTGATTGCCGACAACCCCTCCGACGACGGCACCGCCAACGGTGCCCAACGCACTGCCGCCCGTCAGGACCGCACCGGCGACGCCGCCGACACCCGCCCCGATCACGGTATCCGTTCCGCGGTGGGACATGTCGCCGCAACCCGCCAGTACGATCATCGTTATGGTGACTATCGCCGTCCCGACCGGCACGGAATGTAGCTTTCTCATGATCATCTCCTCGGGTCGCCGCTACGCTGTCCGATCCCGCACGGCGCGCGGCCCCCCCTGGGCTGACGTCCCGATGAAATTCGAGACGTCGAATCACGATGGGGGGTAAATCGCGCGAAGTCCGTCCGCTAACGTACCGGACTGGATGCCGGCCGACCGTCTCACGGAAGCGCCGCTTGCACCGCGCCCGGCGCCAAAGCCGGCGTTGACCTGACTTCCTTGTAGTCGACATCGCGCGGCGAACAGCTCCCTGAGCCTTGCCGATCACGGCCGTCCCTGGCTCGTCAGGAAATCGGGCTTATTTTCAGCTACCGTACCGTCAAGCTGCGAACGACGAGATACGATAGTGAATCCCGCTCACTCCCCGCTGCGCTCGAAGCGACCAGACAACGCCATCGCGCCAGATGCGAGCCTAGGAACCACGCATGCCAGACATCCCCCCCATCACTGAAAATCACCTGCTTGCCGCACTGCCGGAGAACGAGCTTGCACGCATCATCCCGAACCTGACGATCGTCGACATGCCGCTCGGGAAAGTGCTGTACGAATCGGGCGGCCAGCTTCATCACGTCTATTTTCCGACCACGACGATCGTGTCGCTGCTGTACGTGATGGAGGATGGCTCGTCTGCGGAAATCGCGATCGTCGGGCATGAGGGCATGATCGGCGTGTCGCTGTTCATGGGTGGTGAAACAACGCCGAGTCGCGCCGTCGTGCAAAGCGCTGGGCAGGCCTACCGGCTCGACGCGAGCGTCCTGAAAGAAGAATTCCGGCGCGGCAACTCGATGCAGCGTCTGTTGTTGCGCTATACGCAGGCGCTCATCACGCAGATGGCGCAGACCGCGGTATGCAACCGTCATCACTCGATCGATCAGCAGCTGTGTCGCTGGCTGCTGCTCAGCCTCGACCGTCTGCCATCGAACCAGTTGCGCATGACGCAGGAGCTGATCGCCAACATGCTGGGCGTGCGCAGGTCGGGCGTGACGGAAGCGGCATTGAAACTGCAGGACGCTGGCCTCATCCGCTACAACTACGGCCATATCGAGGTGCTGGACCGACCCGGGCTCGAAAAGCGTGTGTGCGAATGCTACAGCGTGGTCAAACGCGAATTCGATCGCCTGCTTCCTGACCTGAAGCGGCTCTAGGAATCCGTCAGCAACGGCGCTGGCCGACACTGCGCGGCATCGTACCGACTTCTTCGTCCGGCCCGGTCATCCTGTATTCGACACGCGTGCGTCGTCGATGCCGATACGCCCGCGCAAGGCGAATTCACGGGAGCAGGCAGATGAACGACCGCAAGCAGAAAGACGACGCTGTCGGGCAGCAACGCCGTAAATACGAGCAGGACAATGCAACGGACGACGGTATGCCCGCCGCGCCCGAAGTGCCGACGCATACGTGCCCGACCGAGCAAGAACGATTGCGGACCGCGAAGCAACGGATCGCCGATTCGAGAAAGCGCTGGGGTATGGCCTATCCGCCGAATTGAGCACGCACTGTGATCATGATACGGCGTTGCTCCCGACACAGGCGGAGCATGACATTCGCGCTCCGCGTTGTCGTGCGCGCGTCCCGCAGGCTACGTCGCCGACGTTCCGGCATCGGGCCTACTGGCACAGGCGGATCAAGAATTCGGCAATGGCCTTGATCCGCGCTGTTCCGTTCGGGTCACGATTCCATGCCAGTAGCCCTGCAAACGTCCGGCGAACTTTTGCAGGGCGGCCATCCCGCTTTCCCGAGCCTGTTCGAATCATTGCCTCCCAAGCCTTTTTCGCCCAGGCCGGCTTGCGGTAGAACTTTGCCGCGACGCGATACAGATCAATGATGATTTCTGCTTGCGGGCACTGTGCCTTGATCCCCAGCTCATAGGCCGTAGTCATGTCGATGGTGACCGTTTCGATGCGCGCGGCGATGCCTTCAGGCAACTGTTCGATGCAGGTTCGAAACGTGTCGCGCGAGCCATCCATCCCCCCCAACCCACAGCACTCACCGGCCAATCGGATCGGCCATTCCCCACGCTTTAACCAATAACTCGCCCAGCAACCCGGCGCCTGAAGTGCCTAGGGTCGAGTAATTATCTTTCCCGCTCCCTTTAAGGTCAGGCGTCAGATTACGCAATCGCCCTCAAGCCCTCCACGATTTTCCGCGAAGCATCTTGATGAAGGGCGGTAAAGTGATCGAGAAAGATTGCCTTTTCAAGTTCGATTGAAGGCGGCATCGTACGGATGCCCTGCCCGCTAGACGCGCCGGTCACACTAACTTGCGGAAGATGGCGTCGAATTTGTTTCTGGAAAAGCAACGGCCGGAAAGTTCATCCGCGAACCGGTTCTCCTGGAACCACTGGATCAAGCAGTGCCACTGGCGCATCGATTCGACGGCGATCATGCGATAGGGAACCCCGGAGTCATTCCGGACGGCGATCTGCATGCGGGGAAGCGACGCCCACAGGCGGACGGTCTCGATCGAAAGCCCCGCCACGATTTCCGCGTCGAACGTCGCGAGGCTCGCGCCGGCGAGGATGCGGCTTTTCGTGGCGACGAGCGGCAGCACGGCCTGGTCGGGGATCACGCCGGCGACATCCGATGGCGATGCGAGCAGACCCTCATCACAAGCCAGTGCCGTTCGTTTACAACGAAAGGCGTGCCCTCGGTCCAGCACACGATGACGTAACCGTTCGAATGCGCGAGGTATCGCAGGCGTCTGCCGCTACCGCCATCCACGCGATCCCTGCAATCGAATGCTGGCTTCCTGACGGTAGTGGGCAAATCGTCGGGATTGAGTCTGTCGTGCACAACGGCAAATGTGCCCTTTTCCAGAATGAGGGCCGCACGCTCGCCATTCGCCCGACAGCGCTTCAATTCGGCGAGCGCCAGTCCGGCCAGACTCTGCGGACCGAACGTCTGCGCCAGTCGGGCAGCCAGTGCTTCGATATTCATGTCGCCGCTCCCCCAGCAATCGCTTAGCCACCCTTCGATGGATGGCTTAATCATCATCAATCGGTATGCCGATCGATCCGTCTGAGTGCTTGAGCAGTCTAGTATCGTGCGAACAATTCTTCTGTCCGCTACCGTGCCCGGGATTTGCCGCCGAGCGCAGCACGCGGCCGCGCGGCGTGGAATAGCCGGTCAACAGATTGCGGGCGGTGCAGCCGGTTCAGGTGGGCTGCCGTCGGGCTCATCAACGAGCATCCGGAGAATTTGCTGCAGTTGCCGCGCGCATCGGCGAGCATCCTCGGGGGCATTTGCATCGATCGCCTCGAGCAGGCTAACGAATGCAATGAGGAAGGAATCGGAGACGGGCGTCTCACGCGCATGCTCGCGCAGATAAGCGCTATAACTGAAAACGCGCTGGATGAATTCGATCTGGTGAGCGGCAAATTCGTCATCGCCCACGGAAGGTGGCACAACGGCGAGAACACTGTCGGACAACGAAGGAGGAAGACGGATGTAAGACGGGCGATCACTCATGCGGATCTCGTGAAACGCACGAGCGCGGCGTGAATGCCCGAAGCACGGACGCTGTTTCACGACGGAAGGCGCCTATGCTATAAGTGTCTCTAGGATTTGACATACCAACGCTCATCGTATTTTTTCATCGACCAGGCGTGGTGTCAAATCAATTTGACACCAAACTTAACTATCGATCGATGCGATTTGATTGGAGCAAGCTGTTCGACGAACTGAAGCGCGAGGGGCAGTTCGGCAGCGATGCGCAACTGGCCGACAGCCTGGGGCTTACGCGCGCGCAAATCTCGGCATGGCGCACCGGCAAAAGCGATCTCGGCATCCTGACCAAGATCAAGATCCTCGATGCACTGGGTCACGACACGTTGCGTACGTCGCTGTCGAGCTTGCTGCCCGAGAAAAACCGGGAAACACAGGCAGCACAGCATGCAAAGCTTCTTGCGCGCATCGACCGAATCCGATCGGGAGTAGGCGTCGTGCCCGCAGAGCGGGACGACGCGGCCGACTCGCCCGTAGTAGCGAACAATCTTCTCGGCGAATTGCCCATGGACGAGCGCAAGCGCATCGAGCCCCATCTGTCGTGGGTCGCGCTGCCGCTCGGGCATGTGGTGTATGAACCGGGCGATCACCTGAGCCACGTCTACCTGCCGACGACGGCGATCATTTCGATGCTGTACGTGATGGAAAACGGTTCGTCCGCGGAAATTGCCGTGGTCGGACGCGACGGGCTGCTTGGCGTCGCGCTGTTCATGGGCGGTGAAACGATGCCGAACCGGGCCATCGTCCAGAGCGCGGGCGAAGCGTTCCGCCTGAGCGGACAGATCGTGAAAGAGGAATTCGCGCGCGGCGGTGCATTGCAGCGCGTGTTTCTGCGCTACACGCAGGCGCTCATCACCCAGATGGCGCAGACGGCCGTGTGCAATCGCCATCACTCGATCGCGCAGCAATTCTGCCGTTGGCTGCTGCTGAGCCTTGACCGGCTGGATTCGCGCAACGTGCGGATGACGCAGGAACTGATTGCCGACATGCTCGGCGTGCGCAGAGCCAGCGTGACGGAAACCGCAAAACGGCTTCAGGAAGAAGGCATCATCCGTTATTCGCGCGGATTGATTGAAGTCGTCGATCGCAGCGCCCTCGAGCGGCGCGTGTGCGAATGCTACATGGTAGTCAAGAGGGAAAGCGACCGGCTGCTGTCGCAAAAGTAGGTACTGCCTGGGCTGCGTCCCGCCATCGACATAACACGGATGCCTGCCGAACACGTTTCTCAGCCAGTCGATGTCCATGCTGTCCCAATTGCCCATGTACCGGGTCTTCCGAAAACGCCCGATCTATTTCCCGACCTGATTGCCGACCACCCCGCCGACGGCCGCGCCGCCCACCGTGCCCAATGCACTGCCGCCCGTCAGTACCGCGCCGGCGACGCCGCCGACACCCGCCCCGATCACGGTGTCCGTTCCACGGTGAGACATCCCACCGCAACCTGCCAGCACGACAATCGTCATGGTGACTATCGCCATCTCGAGTGCCACGGAATCTAGCTTTCTCATGATCATCTCCTTTGGGGTGCCGCGGCGCCGTCTGATCCGGCACGGCGTACGGAGGCCCATGCGCTGACATCTCGATGAAATTCGGGACATCGGTTCATGATGGCCGGTCGATCGCGCGCAGTCGGTCCGCTAACGTACCGGCGCGGATGCCGATCTGCCGCGTCACTGAAACACCGCTTGCGCCGCCCCCAGCGTCACGACCACGCTGTGGCGGCGACCGTCGTCCACGAGCCGCACCGCCGCTTCGCCGGCGGCGAGCCGCACGCCATCGACCACGAGGCGGGACACGCCGCCGCTGGCGCCGCCCGGATTCTCGACGACGATGTCGTAGTGCGACGCGCCGTGACGCAGCGTGGCCCTAAAGCCCGGCCAGGACAGCGGGATGCACGGTTGAATGGACAGAATGTCGCCATGCCTGCGCAGACCGAGCACGCCTTCGACGCCCGCGCGATAGAGCCAGCCGGCCGAGCCGGTGTACCACGTCCAGCCGCCGCGGCCGACATGCGGCGCGACGGAATATACGTCGGCCGCGACCACGTACGGCTCGACCCGATAGCGATTCGCCCCGCTGCGCGTGCGGCTGCGATTGACCGGATTGAGCAGCGCGAACAGCTTCGCGGCGCGATCGCCGTCCCCCATTTGCGCGAACGCAAGCACCGACCACGTGGCCGCATGCGTGTACTGGCCGCCGTTTTCCCGGATGCCGGGCGGATAACCCTTGATATAGCCGGGATCGACCGACGAACGATCGAACGGCGGCGCGAACAGCAGCGCCAGGCCATCGTCGCGGCGGATCAGCCGCGCGTCCAGCGCGTCCATCGCCTGCGCGGCGCGCGCCGGGTCCGCCGCGCCCGACAGCACGCTCCACGACTGCGCGATCGCGTCGATCGAACATTCGGCGTTGTCGGCCGAGCCGAGCGGCGTACCGTCGTCGAAGTAGCCGCGCCGATACCACTCGCCATCCCATCCCGCATCGGCGAGCGCGTCGCGCAACGCGTCGGCGCGCGTCAGCCAGCGCGCCGCCAGATCGCCCGCGCCGCGCGCCGCGGCGAGCGGCGCAAACGCCGCGAGCGTCGCGTGCAGGAACCACCCGAGCCACACGCTTTCGCCCCGCCCGGCTTCGCCGACGCGGTTCATGCCGTCGTTCCAGTCGCCCGTGCCGATCAGCGGCAGGCCGTGCTCGCCGACATGCGTGAGGCTGGACTCCAACCCGCGCACGCAATGCTCGAACAGCGACGCGCTCGTTTCCGAGATGCGCGGGACGAAGAACGCATCCTGCTCGTCGGCGGCCAGCGGCCGCCCGTCGATGAACGGGATCGACGCATCGAGAATCGCCCGGTCGCCGCTGACGTCGACGTAGTGCGCGACCGCATGGGCGAGCCAGACGCGGTCGTCGGAGATCCGCGTACGTACGCCGCTGCCGCTTTCGGGCAGCCACCAGTGCTGCATGTCGCCCTCCGGGAACTGGCGCGCCGCCGCCCGCAGCAGATGCTCGCGCGTCAGGGCCGGGCGGGCGGCCGCAAGCGCCATGCCGTCCTGCAGCTGGTCGCGAAAACCGTACGCGCCGCTGGCCTGGTAAAAGCCCGCACGCGCCCAGATCCGGCACGACAGCGTCTGGTACAGCAGCCAGCGGTTCAGCATCAGATCCATCGCGCGGTCCGGCGTCTCGACCTGGAGCGCGCCGAGCGTCTCGTCCCAGAACGCCGTCACGGCGGCGAATATCGCATCGAGATCCGCCTGACGGTAATGCTCGACCAACTGTCGCGCCGCCGCCGCATCGGCGCCTTCGCCGAGCAGCAAGACGATTTCGACGACACCGCCGGGTTCGAGATCGACCGTGGTCTGCAACGCGGCACACGGATCGAGCCCGGCGCCGACCCGGCCCGACAGCGGCGGCGCACCGACGCTGCCCGGAAAACCGGCGGGATCGCCCAGCACGCCATTGCGGCCGATGAACTCGCGCCGGTCCGCGCTCCAGGCGGTTTGCAGGCCGCATAAATCGGCGAACGCCACCCTGCCGCGATACACCTGACTCCAGTCGTTGCGGGCAAACAGCGCTCCGGTCGGCTGATCGATCTCGCTCGCGGTGTGCGGCGCCGCGACGCTGCGCGACGCACCCAGCGCCCACTCCGCATAGGTTGCGACGGACAGCCGGCGGGGCCGGTCCGACAGGTTGCGCAAGCTCAGGCGCGAAATCTTGACGGGATCGGCCAGCGGCACGAACTGCAGCAATTCGACGGCGACCTCTGCGGCGGTATGCGCAAACCGGCTGTAGCCCTGGCCATGACTCGCGACGAACGCGGTCGCGCCCGGCGCATCGTCGCCGATCGGGTTCGCCTGCGGCCCCCAGCGCATGCCGGTCTCGTCGTCGCGGACATAGAACGCCTCGCCGGGCGGATCGGTGACCGGGTCGTTCGACCACGGCGTCAGCGGATGCTCGCGGCTGTTCGTCACCCAGGTATGGCCGCCCCCTTCCGCCGAGGTCAGGAAGCCGCATGACGGATTCGCGACGACGTTGACCCACGGCATCGGCGTGCATTGACCGGGCTGCAGGGTCACCACGTATTCGCGGCCGCCGCGCGCGAAACCGCCGATGCCGTTGAAGTATTCGAGACCGGCGCCGGCCTGCGCGCCCTTCGGCCGCGCAATCGTCGGCGGCGGCAGCGGCGCACGTGCGGCATCCGCGCGGGCGGGCGGCGGTGAACCCGCGAGGCGGCGCAACTGGTCCACCAGCCGGCCGTTGCGCGCGGCGAGCACGGCGCGCGCGACCGACGGAAACAGCGCGCGCGCCGCCGCCGCCATCAGGTCGTCGCGCAGCACGAAAATACTGCCGCGCCCGGCTTCGTCCGGCGGCTGCCGGGTCCGCACCAGCCCCTCGAGCGCCGCCTGCAAATCCTGCACGTACGACGCCGCGCGCTCGTTGATGATGACCAGATCGACCTCGAGCCGCTTCATCCGCCAGTACTCGTGCGCGCGGATCAGCTGCCGCACCATCGCGATGTGCTCGATGTCGTCGATCCGCACCAGCAGGATCGGCAGATCGCCCGATACGCCATGCGTCCATAGCGGCGACGCGCCCACGCCGCCCGCCGCCGACACCGCCGCTGCATGGCGCAGCAGCGCGGCGGACCCCGGCCGCATCGACGCATCGCTGTAGAGCATGTATCCGGCCAGTTGCTGGAACAACGCGGCCTCGTCGAGGCTCACCGCGCTATGCCGCAGTTGCACCTGCGCCTGGGTCCACGCGAGCATTGCCGCCCGCGCGAACGATTCGCCGTCGCGATGCTTGTCGACCAGGTCGAGCAGCTGCGCGCGCGAATCCGCGACGATGGTCCAATAGACGATGCTCGCCTTCGCGCCCGGCTCGATGCGCAGCCGCTGCCGCAGCGTGAACGCCGCGTCCAGTACCGAGCCTTCGCAAGCGCCCAGCGCACGCTGTTCGGTCAGCGCAAGCGGCAGGCGAACGCTGCGCCCGCGTCCGATGACGCGCAATCGATCGGTGTCGAATTCTTCCGCGCCGACGGTTTCGCCGGAGGTCACGGCCAGATGCGCGGCCCAAACTTCCGCCTCGTTCGGCGCGCGCTTGCGCCGCGTCGCCAGAATCGCGCCGGACGCCGGCACGTACTCGGTTTCGATGAACAGTTTCGAGAATGCGGGATGGGCATGATCGGCGGCGGGCGGAGCGAGCACGATTTCCGCGTAGGACGTGAATTCGATCACGCGTGGCCGGGAGCCGGTATTGGCCACCGACACCCGCCGCACTTCCGCATCGTCCTCGGCGGATACCACCACCTCAAGCGACGTCGTCAAGGTGCCGTCGCGACGCACGAACTCGGCGCGATCTTCGGTGAACGTCACTTCGTAGCTGTCCGGCACCACGCCGGTGGGCTGCCACGTGGCCGACCAGACCTCGCCGCTCTCGGCGTCGCGCAGATACAGATAGCTACCCCAATCGTCGCGCGTCGCGTCTTCCCGCCAGCGCGTGACGGCCAGATCGTCGCGGCGGCTGTAGCCGGAGCCCGCGGCCGTGAGCATCACGGCGTAGCGGCCGTTGGACAGCAGATGCGTGACGGGCGCGGGATCGTCCGCCGACAGCAGGCGCCGTGCAACGCCGGCGTCGACGCCATGCATCCTGCCGGCGGGTCTGGCGTCGACCCGCGGCCGCCCTGCCGCGACCCGGCCCGGCACCCGTTCCTGCAACAGCAACTCGGTGGCGCGCACGGCCGGCTCGCCATGGAAGAAGGCGCGAATGCGCCCGCCCAGCAGTGCATTGGCGATCGACACGATCGACATGCCCTGGTGATGCGCCATGAATGCCCGCACGATCGCAACTGGCATGCCTTCCGGCACGCGCGCGGGCGTGTAGTCGAGCGCTTCGTAGAAGCCGAAGCGCCCGCACGCGCCGGCTGCACGCAACCGCTCAAAGTTGCGCGCGGCGGCGTTCGGCGCGACCATCGCCGCGAGCGCGGTCGCATAGGGCGCGACCACCAGGTTCTGGTCGAGATCGCGCTTGAGCCCCAACTCCGGCACGCCGAAGCTCGAATACTGATAGGTTAGCTCGATGTCGCGTGTGTTGTACGCCGATTCGGACATGCCCCACGGCAGGCGCAGCCCGTCGCCGTAGGCGATCTGGCGACGCACCACCAGCTGATTGGTGCGCGCGAGCAGGCTGCTGTCCGGCGCGCGCATCACGAGCGACGGCATCAGGTATTCGAACATCGATCCCGACCACGAGATCAGCGCCGCGCCGTGCCCGATCGGCGTCGCCAGGCGGCCGAGCCGGAACCAGTGTCGCGCCGGGACATCACCCTTCGCGATCGCGACGAAACTCGCGAGGCGCGCCTCCGATGCCAGCAGATCGTAGTTGCCCGGATCGAGCCGCCCGTCGCCCACCGCGTAACCAATCGACAGCAGATTGCGCACCGGGTCGAGCAGAAAGCCGAACTCCATCGCATAGGCTATCTGCAACGCGGTATCGGCCAGCGTATGCAGGCGCTTGTTCAGCACGTCCGCTTCGTCCGGCGTGCGCGTCGCGTCGCGGCAATGCCCTTGCACCGCGTGCTCCAGCGCCTGCGCCCAAAACAGCACGTCGTCGACGTCGCCGCCCCGCACCCCGCCGACCTCGTCCGTCAGCGCGCGCGCGACATCGGCGACCGTCGCGGTGAGGATCGTGATCTCGGACCATTCCGGCGCTGCGGGGCCGTCCGGGGCGCCGACTTCCCGGGCCGGCGCGGCGAGCGTCTCATCCAGCTCGGTCGCGGCCTGCTCGAATTCGCCGTGCAAGGTCGTCCGGGCATCGCCATCGCGGCACACGGCCTTGCGCAACAGCGCGAGCGTGTCACCGATCCCTTCGTACGCGGCCTGCCACCCCACACCGGCGGGCTGATTCGCCCAGGCCCGGCAACCGTTGCCGAGGGCGATCAGGTGGCCGGCAAGATTGCCGCTGTCGACCGACGACACGTACTTCGGCTCGAGGGGCCGCAGGTCGCGCGTGTCGTACCAGTTATAAAAGTGGCCGCGATAGCGTGACATCAGTCGCATCGTCGCGACGGTCGCCTCCAGCCGCGACACCGCGTCCAGCGTACCGAGCCAGCCAAACTCGCGGGCGCTGACGGCAGACAGCAGGTATAGCCCGATGTTGGTGGGCGAAGTCCGGTGCGCGACGACGGGCTTCGGGTCCTCCTGGAAATTGTCCAGCGGCAGCATCTGATCGTCCGCCGTCACGAACGTCTCGAAATAACGCCAGGTCCGGCGCGCGTCGCGCCGCAGTTGACGCGCATCGTGCGGGGCCACCGGCAGCTCGCCCGCCGACCGTGGTGCGCGGCTCAGCCAATACGCGATCGCCGGCGCGGCAAGCCAGACGAGTACGAACGGCACGGCCAGCCAGCCCGTATGACGATCGAAGCGCCAGCCCGCCATCAGACTGGCAGCCGCGACAAGCAGCGCGAGCGTCACGCCGCCGCGCATTTGCAGATAGGTGGGCGCGAGGGTCCGCCGGTCGCGCGCACCCGCTGCGGCCGCCGTGGTCCATTCGAGCAGATGGCGACGGCTGATCGCCACACGAAACAGCGTACGCGCGATCGCGTCGCCCATCGACCACGCCTGCTGCGGCAACATGACGATCGACAGGCCGAACCGCGTCAACGCGAACCGCAACTCCATCGACCATGCATGGAGCACGCTGCGCGTGGTCATCTTCACGTGCGTGCGCCGCCAGCGCGGCACCAGCCCGCTCAATACAGGCAACAGGAACGGCAGCGCGATCGTCACCAGCACGAAGGCGCTCCAGGCGAGCGATACGGGGAGCGGCAGCATCCATCCGGCCAGTAGCGCGACCAGCATGGCGGGCGCCGTGAGTGTGCGGCGCAGGTTGTCCAGCATCTTCCAGCGGCCGACCGCCGTCAACGGTTCGTGGCCGAACAGCAACCAGGGCAGGAGCTGCCAGTCGCCGCGCGCCCATCGGTGCAGGCGGCTCGCGGCGACGTCGTAGCGGGACGGCGACGCTTCGACAACCTCGATATCCGACGCCAGTCCGGCCCGCGCGAAAATACCTTCGAACAGATCGTGACTGAGCACCGCGTTCTCCGGCACGCGACCGGCGAGCACCGCCTCGAACGCGTCGACGTCGTAGATGCCCTTGCCCGCATAGGATCCTTCGTCGAACAGATCCTGATAGACATCCGATACGGCTGACACGTAAGGATCGATGCCGTGCGCGCTCGACGACACGCGCTGGAACAGCGAACCCTCGTCGCCGCTCGCGAGCGAGGACGTGACGCGCGGCTGAAGGACGCCGTAGCCGCCGACGATGCGCCGGCTCGCCGAATCGAATACCGGCCGGTTGAGCGGATGCGCCATCTTGCCGACCAGGCGGCGCACGGTATCGCGCAGCAACCGCGTATCGGCATCGAGCGTGATCACGTAGCGCACGTCCGGCGGCACGTGCGGCGTCCGGCCGGCCGCCGCGATGAACGTCGTGTCCGATGCGCCGCGCAGCAATCGATTCAGCTCGTGCAGCTTGCCGCGCTTGCGCTCCCAGCCCATCCAGCACCGTTCGCCGTCGTTCCATACGCGCTTGCGGTGCAGCAGCAGGAAGCGCTCGCCTTCGCCCGGCGCAGCCGGATAAAGGCGATTCAACCGGTCGATGCCCTCCGTCGCGGATGCCAGCAACCTGTCGTCGCTGTCGGCGTGCGGCGTGGACGCGTCCATCCAGTCGGAGAGCAAAGCGAAGTAAAGCGCGCCGTTGGGGCTCGCCAGATGATGAATTTCCAGTTGCTCGATCTGCTCGCCGAGCACAGCTTCCGTTGTCAGCAGCACCGGCACGGCGACCATCGTGCGCAGGTCCGGCGGAATGCCGTCGAGCAATGCGAGGCCGGGCAGGATCTTCGCGCCGACATCGCGCATCACGCCGCGATTGACGAGCGCGACCGCGGCATCCAGCGCGGGTAGCAGGCCGGCGACGCCGAGCCAGATCAGCCAGTGACCGGGCGGTTCGACACGCGTGAGCCACGCCAGCATGCCCGCCAGCAGCAGCGCGACGATCAGCCCGATCCGGCCGAGATAACCGCCGAGACCGGCGTGGCGTGTCAGGCGCCGCAGCCACAACGCGACGGGCGGCCGATAGCCGATCTCCGCTTCGAGCGCGGCGCGGCCGTTCGCCAGCAGGTAGTAACCGGGATCCGTCTCGGCGGCCGGCCCGCAGCCTGCACCCTGCGCCGCCGCATCGGCGACGACGCGGCGGGCAATCTCGAGCTCGCTGACGGGTGCGCCGCGGGCCAGCGCTTCAACCGCGTCGCGATACAGGTTGCGCGTGGGGAAATCCATCTCCGCGAAGCCTGGGTGGCTGCGCAGTACCTGATCGACCAGGCTGACGCGCTCGAACAGATCGGTCCAGTCCACCTCCGAAATCAGCCGCATGCTGGTGATCACGTTGCGCACGGTCAGGCTGGCGGCGCCCTGCTGATGGTTGACGGACGCGACAATTTGGTCCGGCGTCGCGCCGCGCGCCGCCAGGTGCCGATGCAGCCACGCCAGTGCCGGCGCGACGGCCGGATTGGGATCGTGCAGCCGCTGAATCAGCTGCACCGCGAACGCATCGTGCAATACGGCCTGCTCGTAATTGGCGACGAGCGGCTCCGCCGCGACCCGCGCCTGGCCGCCCTCGCCGAGCAGGCGATCCGCGAGCGCGTCGGCGTCGAGTCTCGCGCGCCGGTCGTCGATGATCTGATCCGCGAGCCGTCGCAGGTTCTCGATCAGCACGATCCGCAGCGTGATCGCCACCGCCCACAGTTCGCCGATCGTCAACGGTTCCACGGCCTGATAGGCAAGCATGAAACGACATAGCGCATCGGGATCGAAACGGCTGTCGGTATGGGCGACGAAGGCCCAGTTGATCTCGAACACGCGCGGATAACCGGCGAACGGGCCGTTGCCGAGTTTGGGCAGTTGCCGGTAATAACGCGGGGAGAGATCATCCCGGATCTGCCGCACCTGTTCCGCGACAAGATAGTAGTTGTCGAGCAACCACTCTGCCGCAGGCGTGATTTCTTCGCCGCGTGCGTCTGCGGCCGCCGTGTTCTGGTAGGCCTTCAGCAGATGATCCGCGTTGTCCTTCAGCCGCGTGGCGAGCGACGGGCCCGCTGCCACACCGGGCAGCACCTTCTGCGCGCGAGCCAGGCTGCCCGCATGCTGCGCCAGTCGCTCCTCGCCGAAGAACTCCTCGCGAATCGGCCGGGCATTGCTCCATGGCGATGTCCGGCGTCGCGACACACGCGCAACGTGAATCTTCAAGGCGCTTCCTCCCCCATCGCCGCACCATCCGCAGCGGCTTCATGCCCGGCACACCCGGGCCGTCAGGCCGCTTCCGACAGCGATTTCGCGATGGGTTCGCACCGCAACGCTCCGTGCTGCGCGGATCGGACGGCTGCGTTCTCGCACGCCAGCGACACGAAGGCATCGCGAGTCGTATGCAGCGCGTTCGCCGTCCGATCGATGTCGTGCACGATGCGCTTTGGCAAGCACAGCTCGATGCGCACCGAATTCGACGTCATCCGGCTCAGGTCCAGATCGATGAACCGCCAGATCCCGTCCCCGGCATCAACTTCCGACGCCTGCAATACCGACATGTCCGTGGTCGGTGGCGGAACGAGACGCGCGGAGCGGTCGTAGCGGGCCATGACCCGTTGCTCGGCGGCCGCTTGCAGCTCGCCATACGAGTCGCCCTCCACGCCGACCTCGGGGAAATCCGGAAGCGCGCCGCGATAGCGGGGCTGCCCATGCTGCGTGATGTAGATCGGATATTTCATTAACCGCTCCCGGCTGAAGAACGTGACGAACGTCATCGTGCATCGCGCAGGCTCGTCGAGTCGGTACGCTGAAGAACAGTCTCCGGGAAGCGTTTCGTGGTGCGCTGCACGTCGTTCACACACCGGATCGCCCGATATTTCGCTATCCGGTCACGCAAGCGCAGCGCGCGCGATCGAGGTACGGCACCGTACCGATCGGCATGGCGATAGGGCGCACGCTCGCATCAGGGCTTCTGCCCCTGTTGCCAGAACGCCCAAGACGACCCGAGATGCAGTGCGCCTCATCGCTCATGCGCCAGGTTGTCGTCACCGAAACGGAGCGTCACCATGAATCCCATCACACTCGTGTTATCTGCCGCGTTCGTCCTCGCGGCATTCGCCATCGGCGCGTGGGGCCACCTGTATCTTGCGGCCCCCCTTTTCATCGTCGCGGTCCTGATCGCACTGTCCGTGCGGGTCGCCAACGTCTGGGAGAAGTTCGTGATCCTGCGGATTGGCAAGCTGCAAAGCGTCAAGGGTGCCGGTTTTTTCATGATCATTCCAATCCTGGACAATGTTGTCGCGATCATCGACGAACGCATTCAAACCACCGCCTTCAACGCCGAACAAGCGCTGACCAAGGACACCGTGCCCGTCAACGTCGACGCCGTGATTTTCTGGCACGTCCATGACGCGCAGAAAGCCGCGCTCGCCATCACCGACTACCGGCAGGCAATCGACCGCGTTGCGCAAACCTCGCTGCGGGAAATGATCGGGGCATCGATGCTGGCTGCCTTGTTGTCGGATCGCAAGGCGGCCGACATGCACCTGCGCGACGAGATCGGCAGAAAGACCGTGGATTGGGGCGTGACCGTCCGCTCGGTCGAGACCCGCGATGTTGCGATCCCAGTCGCGCTGCAGGATTCGATGTCGCGCCAGGCGCAAGCCGAGCGCGAAAAGCAGGCACGGGTGATCCTCGGCTCGGCGGAGGCCGAGATCGCGACCAAGTTCGTCGAAGCGGCGCAGGTCTACGAAAATCATCCAGGTGCGCTTCAGTTGCGAGCGATGAACATCATCTACGAAACGACGAAGGAACGCGGCGCGACGATCCTGATCCCCAGTGCGATGGTTGACAGCCTGAATCCCGTGCTCGCGCTTGCGATTGCCGGGTATGACGCGGCGGGCGCCGCGCCGGTGCCTGCGCTCAAGACAGCAGCGTGATCGCTAGCTCGTATTCGCTCCCCCGCGACGCCTTGCGCAGATCGCCCGGACATTGCTAGAACGGGGTGTACCCCACACGATTTGATGACGAGACTGTTGCGAATACTCCACCGTGGGCAGGAGGCGGAAATTGCTTCATCACATTACAACGCGGGGTTGGTCGCGGCAGGGGTGGGTCCCCCTCTCATTCGAGGTCGGCCGTGGATCTTCACCTAGCATCGATTGATGATCGCCATGAACGTATCGTTGCAAGGAGATAGTGGCCGCGTTCACCTCACAAAGGCTGATCGTCGAATTGCAACTGGTTCGTCACCGAGACGATGCCGTCGACGCGCCAGGCGACTGTTGCTACGAAATTCGCCTCGTTCGCGTCGGCAACCGAGCCGACAAGCGTCGCGATGACGGTGTATCACCTTGCGGGCGACCCACGCGCCCTTTTCCGCGCCTTCATTTCTTGTTACTCGTTGGTTTGATGGTATGTCTGAAACCCGCTGGCTTGACATCCAGACAGCAACCATTTGATTTTAAACAGATGTTTAGAGGTGGCGGGGCGCAACCCCGCATGCAGTCCAGATCGCTCTAACCGGAAAATTGCATGGAGATCAAGGTTAGCAGTCAAAGCAAGTCCCGGCTAATGCACATGAGTTGCCAGATCCTCTGGCATAGCTGGCGCAAACCACCTACGCCGCGCGGAGTACTCCCACGGTTCAATCTCATCGGTGCGTGCGATTACGTTGCGGTGCTGCTTCGCGAGCCCAGCCTTATCTCGCGCCATCTCTCGTATGCTATTGAGGCGAATGGCCGCCATGTGATCACGTGCTGGCGCCACCATCGTCATGCCCCGTTTGACCCAGCAGCTTGCAGCCTTGCGTCAGCAACGCGACGAAGTCGCTGCCGAGGTTGAACGACTGGTGATTGCTCACCCTCTTTGGCTGGTCCTGACCAGCATGCCGGGAGTCGGCGTCAGGACCGCCGCCAGACTCCTGACCGAAGTTGCCCACAAAGCCTTCGCCTCGGCCGCTCATCTGGCGGCCTACGCTGGTCTTGCCCCGGCCACCCGACGCTCTGGCTCATCCATCCGCGGTGAGCATCCATCCAGACACGGCAACAAGGTATTCAAGCGCGCCTTGTTCCTGTCCGCCTTCGCGGCATTGCGGGACCCAGTCTCATAATAGTCCTACCCCAATTGGTACGCTCTTGGCAGACGCACGCGAGGCGGAATTGCAAACACGCTAGGCGGCAGGAGTCCTATGTGTCCATCGCATCAGGACCAAATTGCTCCCGTCGCGCTGTATGCGCACACATTGAGATGGAAGTGTCCACGGGTCGGGACGATGCGAGTCGTCAATGTGCTCCAGCCAAGCTGTCACCGCCTCCACCTCCATGCTCAGTTGCCACTCGGTGGCCGTGTTGAGCAGATCGAGTGTCGAATCGTCAAGATTCCAAGCGTACTTCGCGAATGTGTCCTGCAAGCGATTGAAGTTTGGTTCGGCCCAAGGGTCGTGCTCCTTGACCAGTCGAACAAAATCACATTCAAGCAGGTCCTGCACAATACAGATCAGCCTCCCCAGCTCTTGCCCTGCCTGGCGCCCCTTCAGTACCGTTGTCCACTGTCCCCAACGAACATCCAGTTCGTCGAGCGCGACTTCATACGGGCAACGTACGTCATGATATTTGGTTGCGTCAGGATCACATTCCTGCCAAAAAATTCCGTCACCTCCAATGGGCATCCCGAACCAACGACAACGGCAAGTAGCATGGCGCTCTCGGAGCGGTGCGACGAGACGTTTATAGAGAGCCACAAATGGCGGCGGATTAGGTACCAGATCTCCTGTCTGCACGAAGAAATCAAACATCGTCCGAAACAAATAATTCAACCGCTTATCATCGACGACATGCTTAATACGGTCATCAAACACTTGACGCTCAGACTCCCACTCCACATTGACTGATTGCAAATATGGCTTTACGGAATCAGCAGGCGGACAAATAGAATAAAGTTGCCCAAGCTTCTGAGCATAGGGAGCACACTCAAATATTTGGCTTGTATGATATATAAATATATCTTTCTTCGAATATTGAGCCGCCGCTTCCGTTACATCGCCGATCCACCCTAAGATGCGACTCGGCACCTCGCCCAATCCCTCGTCCGTGGGCCCATTTCCGACGAGAGGCCATTTGGCGCAATGCGTGCGCATCACGTTCCGCAGTGCAGCGATGCGCCCCTCTAAAATCGTACCGTAGTGACGCGGGGGATGAACAACCTGCAACTGAGATGCATGAAAAGGGCACGATGCCAGCCATACCACTTCGTGAAACACACTGTGGTAGCCAAGTTCGGCGCATTCAGGACAGAAACGTATAGTGAATTCGTTTCCGTCCCCAACATCGAGTCCATAGGTACCGCATTGATTCAGGCCGAGGCCAAGTCGAATTACAGTAGATACTGTTGACTCAGGCTCGCCGAGCGTGGCAGCCAGCCGTTCGATTTCCTCGTCCGGCGACTCAGACGGACGATCTGGACGCCATGCCAAAACATCGATGCCCTTTCGGAAATTGACATGATTGAGTTCGCAAAATCGCAAAAAAATGCTGATCTTGGACTCGTACGGCCTCAGGCATCCTTTCCACCAATTGAATTCTGGATAATCCATATTAAGATGGCGGACAAATAATACGCATATGGTCTGAGAAATTCGTTCTGGCCAACCGCTTCAGCCAGTTTTCATACGACGTGACTTCCTCCCACTCGCCACCACGTGCCAATTCGTAGAGCGTCGCCTCGATGGTTCGAGCAATATGTTGCATGGGAAATTCACCAAATCGCCTCGCGTTGTCGGGGGATAGTTCCTGAAGAGCCGTCCAGATATCAGCGCCACATTCGGCCAACCGCCGGCCACGGCCGAAGCACTCGGGTGCGAAGTACTCGAGGAAAGATATCTCACTGTCTTCAGGCCAACGAGAATCAATGTCGTAGCCATTCAACACATAGTCCAGTTCGTCCTTCGTACGGAGGCCGTGGAATTGAGCATGAGACGCCATGAATCGCGCAGAAACGTGAGCATTTCCGGTTCCGGCGAAGTAGTCATACTTGTAGTTCAGTTGATGAGACCCTATCGAAATGACACTCAGCAGATACCCTTTGTTATCCAGATCGTTCTGTAGTCCCATCAACCACTGCCACTCGCGCAATGTCATGCCCTGCGCTTCGTCGATTAGCAGGATCACATAGTTTCGACGCGCCCACTCGGCAATTGCGATGAACCGTTGCAGACATAGATAGCGCCCCTCCGCACGCGGCGGCGGCTTCGCCGCATTGACCAGTACGAATCGAGACGCCAGCAGCAACATGTGCCAAAAACCTGCCTCACTCAGATGGCTATCAGGCGGGCGAATCCATACAACCAGCGGCAGCTCGATCTCGAAGCGCTCGCGTAGCACCTGAGACAGGAAGTACTTGACGCACTTTGACTTCCCCAGCCGTGACGCACCTCGCAAATATGCGCCCGGGCACTGCTGATCGATCCAATCACCAATCTGGGAAATCATTTCGTTCATGGGTGGCGTATAGACCGCATACTGCTGCGTGACGATACAGTGCCGTGGGTCAATATGTGCTGGGAGCGAGAATGTCATCACGACCTCGTTGAGGCGATCCGACGGGGCGGCAAAGGTAAGGGAGTGTCCCGTCGCTTAGCGCTGGATGAGCGATCTTTTGAGGTACGCGTTTCAATCTTCTCGCCATCTGACGCCTCCTCTGCGCGTTTCAGTGCGCCATCAAGCATCGTGTCTCCAACCGATCCTGCCGCGGCAGCCGTCAGGATGCGACGGGCCTCCAGGTAGGCAGGATGAACCGGTAGTTTTCCTTTAGGCTGCGCTTCTGAGAAATGCACGAACGCCTCGACCGGATCCATCCCCGGAGAAGCGCGAAACTTCCCGCTCCTGTTTGCCTGGCAAATCGCCGTACGTACAGCCAAGCTGTGTGGCAATCCATTCCACGGAGGCGCTGCTCGCAGTATCCCCAACGAAGTACCGTTGATCTCGGCACCCATTGCGATGCGAGCATCGTTCTCTCTATGTGCGATCACCCATATCTTCGACCCAGCTAGATCATGCCGAATGCCCAGGATCTCGTTCGAATACGTGGCGTTGAAGAATTCGACGTACGGTCGTCGCCCAGTGCTGGCTCCACCCCGCACCGTACAAAGCTTCCGAACACTGAACATCGAGTTGACCATCTCAGGTTCCACATGTCGCAACACCGAAGATGAATGGCGATAGAGGAACGCTGCATACTCCAGAGGGGTGCGGTATCCGATACTCCGATGAGGCGTGCTGTTGTAGTTTGCGATCAGGATGTCGAGAATTTCTTCTGCATACTCGTATTGGAAGCGGCTCGTCAACGCCACGGCGTCCGGATTGCGACCTTTCTTATCTTGCGGCTTGGCGCCAGTCGTGTTGGATAGTCGCTGAAATCCACGTCCTGCCAAATGGCGATTGAACGTCTCGATGAAAGGTCGATCATCTTTGCTACGTCGCTTCGAAAACGAGCTTGATGGGTCAAGTAGTTTGGATCGAACGACATCTTCCAGAGATCGGCGAACATGCTGACATGTCTCTGCAAGTGCGCCATCTACGCTTGTCTCGTCCCAGCATAAACCAACATAGTCCGGGCCGAGCACCGACAATAGCCCTGCGCCAGGTATATAAGCATCCTCACTAAATGTCACTTGCCGCGGCGTCCAGGGGTTCAGCGATGCCTTGATCGCTCGAAGGACGTCGTCGGTCGACACTTCCCGTCTTAGACTGAAGTAGTACCCAATGACCGCTCGAGAAACAACTTCGAGCAAGACAACCACCCAGAGCCGATGGACCATTTTCTCAACAAAGCCGCCCCCGATCTGCGGCAGGAGCACACAGAACCGCCCGTCGATTTTATGCGCGTCCATCTCTACTCGCTGCATAAACCGGGAAACTGGGCGGTTAGTCCCATCGCCCGTTGCTAGTTTTTTGACCATATCCGGCCCCCCTGCCTCATGCGCCATTACTTTGGGGTTCGCCAGCAGGACTTTCTCGACGTAGCGCCTGATCGAGTAATAACCGAGACTGACAGTGTTAAAGGGCCATTCGTCGCGTATCTCGTAACCAAGCGCTCGAAGCTGATCAAGAAACCAGTTGTGATGACGAGTCTTCGCGCGCTTTATCTCGGCAAGCTTGTTCGTGCGCGGGATAGTCAAAATCCTGGCGTCGAAACTTTTCCTCAGTTCCGGATGAGCGTCGAGAATACCCTGCATTGCACCGGCCGCACCGCCACCATAGACATCTACGTGGATCCGTTTGATTCGATGGTACGGGCGCATTCGCACGTACGGCATCAAACCCCGCCATCCAAACTCTCGGCCATCCTCATGAGTCTCGAGGCAACGCTCGTTGATCAGCCGATAGGCCTGCTTCGCGCTAAGCGATGTTGCTTTCTTGATCGACTCGGGTGATTCCCCGGCCAGGTACAGCTCAACCGCCTTCTTCCTCGCGAAATAAAGCGCTTGTCGAGAGTCAGTCATCGTACCTACGTCGGGCGTCACCCACTTTGAAGTGTCATGGGCCCGTCCTCGCACTATCCGCTGCGAAAACACTGGCAGTTCTTCGGAGTCTTCAACTGACATCCCGCCCTCCTCGCCATCGGAGCGACACGCTCAACTCATCTGAGCGCCGTCCTGACAACACCTGTCCGAAAGAAGGCTAGTACATCAAAAACGCATGCACGGGATTAGTTACAAAATCACCAAAATGCTGGGATGAGATACAATTTTATGCAAATTTTCTCCTCGTGAATTTGTTCCCGGGATCCCGGAGACGCCCTATTGGCGGGGGTGTCGTAGATACAAATTTATGCAAACCAACGGTCGGGCGACGATTGCCCGCGACCGGCGAGCCACGTACAGTATTTGCCTGCCTCCATTCCGGAACCCCCATGCCGATCGCATTTCTGAAGATGAACGCGAATGGCGATGACTTCGTCATCGTCGACCTGCGCGGTCACGAACACGATCGCGCGCATCCCGTCGACGGCGACCTCGTGCGGCGCATGGGCGATCGGCATCGCGGCATCGGCTTCAACCAGCTCGCGGTGATCTCGGACGGCAACGACGCGGCCGCGCGCGTCGCGTTCTGGAATCCCGACGGCTCGACGCTCGATACCTGCGGCAGCGCGACGCGCGGCGTCGCGTGGAAGCTGATGCGGGAAACCGGTGCGACATCGGTCGTGCTGCGCACGAATCGCGGGCGCCTGCACTGTTCGCAGGATGCGGACGGGCTGATCAAGGTCGACATGGGCGCGCCGCGGCTCGGCTGGCAGGACGTGCCGCTCTCGGAAGCCATCGACACGCTCGCGCTGCCGCTGCCCGGTGCGCCGGCCGCATGCAGCATGGGCAATCCGCATTGCACGTTCTTCGTCGACGATGTCGGCACGATCGACATCGAAGCGCTCGGCCCAACCATCGAAACGCATCCGCTGTTTCCGCTGAAGACCAACGTGCATTTCGTTCAGGTCATCGATCGATCGCATATCCGTCTACGTATCTGGGAACGCGGCGGCGGCGTGCCGCTCGGCTCCGGCTCGTGTTCGTGCGGCGCGGCGGTCAACGGCATCCGGTGCGGGCTGCTCGACGATACCGTGCGGGTGACCTGCGACGGCGGCGACGTCATCGTTCAATGGGACGGCGCCGGCAGCGTGTTCCTGAGCGGCCCCGTGACGTTCGGGTTCAGCGGAGTGTGGCCGTGACGACCGACGACGCACGAACCTTCCACGCGCTGCGCCCGCGCCTGCAGAAGATCGCATACCGGATGCTCGGCTCCGTCGCGGATGCCGAGGACATCGTGCAGGACGTGTGGCTGCGCTGGCACGACGCGGCGCGCGACGACATCGAGAACGCCGAGGCGTGGCTCGTCGCGGTCACGACGCGCACGTCGATCGATCGCCTGCGCGCGGCGAAGCTCCGGCGCGAGCACTACACGGGTATCTGGCTGCCCGAGCCGGAACTCGGCGAATCGCCGGCGACGCCCGAGGAAATGACGGAGCGCGCGAACGACGTGTCGGTCGCGTACCTGCTGTTGCTCGAACGGCTGACGCCGGAAGCGCGCGCGGCGTTCCTGCTGCATGAAATCTTCGAGTTCGACTACGACCGGATCGCCGACGCGATCGGCAAGAGCGAAGCCGCGTGCCGCCAGCTCGTCAGCCGGGCCCGCGCGCGGCTGCGCGACGATACGCAGCCGCGGCACGCGGTGCCGCACGAAACGCATCGCCGGCTGCTGCAGACGTTCACGCATGCACTCGCACACGGCGACTTCCCGTCGATCCAGGCGCTGCTCGCCGAAGACGCGATGCTGATCGGCGACGGCGGCGGCCATGTCCAGAGCTTCCCGAAACCGATGGTCGGCGGCCGGCGCATCGCTCAACTGTTCTATGCGACGTGGTTGCGCTGCGGCAGCGGTGTCGAGATGCGGCCGGTCGTGCTGAACGGCCAGTGGGCGATGCTGCGCTTCATCGACGGGCAACTCGAAGCGGCGATGTCGTTCGAGACCGACGGCACGCGCATCGGCCGGATTCTCGTGCAGCGCAACCCCGACAAGCTCGCGCGGATCGCGGCCGCCTGCACCGCCGGCTGACGCATGCGGCGCGCGCGCCGGAGCCGGCCGCGCCCGTCGCCGAGCGCCGATTGGTGCAGCGCGCGCAACACGATGCGTCCCCGTGCGTGGCTACCGCGCACCAGCACACCCTCCTAAGATGATTTCGCGCGGCGCCCTGCCGCCCACGACACCCGCGCAGCGCGGGCCAGCCTCTTCGTCGCCAGGAGAAATCATGACGCAGCGTATCAACTACATTCAACAGTCACCCGAGTTGTTCAGGAAATTCCTCGAGCTCAGCAACCTGCTGCGCAGCAGCGCGATCGAGGAATCGATCCGGGATCTCGTGTCCCTCCGGGCATCCCAGATCAACGGCTGCGCGTTCTGCGTCGACATGCACGTGAAGGAGGCACGCATCCACGGCGAGCGCGAGCTGCGCCTGCATCATCTGGCGACGTGGCGCGAATCGACGCTCTTCTCGCCGCGCGAGCGGGCCGCGTTGGCCTGGACGGAAGCGCTGACGACGCTGCCCGCGCACGGCGTGCCGGACGACCTCTACGACCGCGTGCGCGGCCAGCTCTCCGAGAAGGAATTGTCGGACCTGACGTTCGAAGTGATGGCGATCAACGGCTGGAACCGCGCGAATGTCGCGTTCCGGACCGTGCCGGGCTCGTCCGACAAGGCGTTCGGCCTCGACAAGGCCAATCTCGCCTGACGGCCGGCCACCGCCCTCTCTCGCTGCCGGCCGTTGGCCGGCAGCTCACCGGAAGCCACCACCATGATTCGCATGAAACACGTGATCGCGTCCGCGCTCGTCGTCGCGGGCGCCGCGACCGGCGCCGTTCGCGCGGCGCCGTCGGCCATCGTCACGCCGCTGATGACGAAGCCGCTCGACGCATACCCGGGCAAGGAAGCGCAGATGATCTCCGTCGAGTATCCGCCCGGCGCGGTCGACCCGGTGCACCGCCACCACGCCGACGCGTTCGTCTATGTCGTCGAAGGGTCGATCGTGATGCAGGTGAAGGGCGGCGAGCCCGTCACGCTGACACCGGGCCAGACCTTCTACGAGGGCCCGAACGACCTGCACACGGTCGGACGCAACGCGAGCCGCACCCGGCCCGCGAAGTTCATCGTGCTGCTGTTGAAGGACCAGGGCGCGCCCGTGCTCGTGCCGGAAAAATAGCCGGCTCGCACCCCGCCGCACCCTTTTTGCAAAAATGCGGCGGGCGGTGTCACAGGCGGCAGCGCTGAAACGTCTAGTCGCATACGGACACCACGATTCCAGCGCCTCCATGCCCGACACTTCCATCCGCCGCCCCGATGCCGACGACCCGTTCGCGCGCAGCTTCTCGACCTGCTATGCCGGCGTGGTCACGTTCCTCGCCGTCGTCACCGAAGGCAGCTTCGCGCGCGCCGCCGATCGCCTCGGCGTCGGCCGCTCGTCGGTCAGCCGCCACGTGCAACGGCTCGAGGACCGGCTCGACGCACGCCTGTTCCAGCGCACCACGCGCAGCATGTCGCTGACGCGCGAAGGCGAGCTCTTCTACGAAAACTGCCGGCCCGGCATCGAGCATCTGGCGCAGGCGCTCGAGGACATGCGCGAGCTGCGCAGCGGGCCGCCGAGCGGACACCTGCGCGTCGGCTCGACCCCGGGCTTCGGCCGCAAGGTCATCGCGCCGCTGCTGCGCGATTTCCATGCGCAGTATCCGGACATCACGCTCGACCTGCTGCTGAACGACCGCCCGGCCGATTTCTCGGCCGACCGCATCGACGTCGCGTTTCGCGACGGCCGCATGGAGGACAGCGCGATCGTCGCGCGCCGGCTGATTCCGATGCAGATGATCGTCTGCGCGTCGCCGTCGTACGCGCACCGGCACGGCTTGCCGCGCCACGTCGACGAACTCGCGCGGCATCGCTGCATCAACCTGTGCACCGCGTCGGGCCGCGTGACGGAATGGGAATTCAGGATCGACGGGGTGACGCAGCAGCGCCAGCTCGCCGCGCATCACACGTTCAACGACATCGATCTCGTCGTGCGCGCGGCGCTCGACGGGCTCGGCATCGCGCAATTGCCCGCGTACCAGGTGTGCGACCTGCTCGCCGACGGCCGGCTGGTGAGCTGTCTCGGCCAGCACGCGCCGGACGACGGCGGCCACTATCTCTGCTACCTGAGCCGCAAGCACCTGCCCACGCGCATCCGCGTGTTCATCGACTACATGATCGAGCAGACGCGTGCGCGCGACCTGCAGTGCCTGACGACGATGACGACGATCGCGCCGCTGGAGACGATCGATTGATGCATGCACGGCAACATGATGAGGGCTTGCCGGCCTCTACCGGATCGCGCGGCGCATGCCTACGATGCGGGCTGTTCGACAGGCACGCGCATACGGCACTGCGCGGTTCGGCAAAGGGCCGGCGCAATCGCGCGAATGCGAGGGGTCCTGGTTTCGGCAGGTTCAAGCGGCGCGCATGTCGCGCGCCCGTTCAAGGAGAGCAATCGTGAAAATCGTCGTGATTGGTGGTACCGGCCTCATCGGCAGCAAAGTCGTCAGGAACCTGATCGCCCGCGGCCACGACGCGATGGCGGCCGCGCCGTCGACCGGCGTCGATACGATCACGGGTGCGGGGCTCGACGACGCGCTCGCCGGCGCGGAGGTCGTGGTCGATCTCGCGAATTCGCCGTCGTTCGAGGAAGCGGCCGTGAAGGCGTTCTTCGAGGCGTCGGGGCGCAACCTGTTCGCTGCGGAGCGCACGGCCGGCGTGCGGCATCACGTCGCGTTGTCGGTGGTCGGCACCGACCGGCTGCAGCAGAGCGCGTATTTCCGCGGCAAGATCATCCAGGAGAATCTGATCCGTGAAGCGGGCGTGCCGTACACGATCGTGCGCTCGACGCAGTTCTTCGAATTCGTCGGGGCGATCGCGCAGGCGGGCGCACAAGGCGACACGGTCCGATTGACCACCGCGCACTTCCAGCCGATCGCATCGGACGACGTCGCAGCCGCGGTGACCGATTTCGCGCTCGACGCGCCGCGCAACGGCATCGCCGAAATCGGCGGCCCCGAGCGCGTGCGGATCGCCGATCTGGTCGAGCGTTTCCTGTCGGCGACGCACGACGCGCGCACGGTGACGCGCGACGCCAGCGCCGACTACTTCGGCGCGGTGCTGCAGGACGACACGCTCGTGCCGGCGCCCGGTGCACGTCTCGGCGCGACGACCTTCGACGCGTGGTGCCGGCAGAACGCGCTCGCGCGCTGAACGCTGCAGCCGGATCGCACACCATGACGCCGCTGCGCCCGCCGCCGCTATCGCTGCTCGACCGGTATCGCGGACGAGAACCGCAAACGCTGTACTCGACGACGGTGACCGTCACGGGCGGTGCGGCCGAGCACGGCCGCGCATCGGGCGTCGCGCGTTCCGACGACGGGCGGCTCGATGTCGAGCTGCGCCTGCCGCCGGCACTCGGCGGCTCCGGCGACGGCCTCAACCCGGAGCAACTGTTCGCGGCCAGCTATGCGGCATGCTTTCACGGTGCGCTGAGCCTGCTGGCTGCACGGGCGGGCGTGTCGATCGCCGGCGCATCGGTGTCCGCATCGATCGACTTCTGCCGCGATCCGGTGGACGGGCTGTTCATGCTGAACGCGAACATTCGGGTGCGCCTGCCGGGCGTCGAGCGCGCGGTGGCGGAAGAACTCGTCCGCAATACGGAGCGTTTCAGCCCGTATACGAAGATGGCGCACGAGGGGATCAGCCACGTCGTGGCGCTGGCGCCGGCAGACGAAACGTCGAAGCGCTGAGCGAAAATGAAAATGCGGCGCCCGCCGCATCGCGCAACGGGCGCCGCATCGATACGACGAATCAGTGCTTTTCGTCGACCTTCTTCGGCTTCGGCGGCGACGGCACCTTCGCGTACTGGAACGCCGGCGTGGCCTTCAGCGCTTCCTTGGTCGCACCCGGCAGATAGATGTTGCCGTTGCGCACGTCGAGCGACGCGATCGGCACCGCGACGTCGTGCGCGGCCACGCCGAGGAAACCGCCGGCCGACACGATCGCGGCGGACACCGAGCCGTCCGGCGCGACGATCAGGTCGCGCACCTTGCCGACTTTCTGGTTCTCGTCGTTGTACACGGTCTTGCCGAGCACGCTCTTCTTCACGCTCCAGCCTTCGAGCAGCGCCTGCGATTGCTCGACGGTCACGCTGATCGGCTGAGCGCCCGCGATCTGCGCGTGCGCGCTGACGCTCGAGGCGAGGACGGTTGCTGCGATGAGGGTCTTGTAGAACTTCATATGTGTTGCACTCCGGTTCGGTTGTTGTTGATTCCGGGACGAAGCGGCGGGACGCGACGGCCGATCGGTGAACGCCCCGCGATGGCCGCCCCGCGCTTCATCCGTCGCGTGGCGGCGGCCGCGCCGCCATGACATGTGTGCGTGGCGGACCGGCATGGCCGGGCCGCAGCGTGCAACACGTCTTTCATGGTAGCGGCATTCGCCGGATCGTGCGTTCAAGGTGCAATGGGGCTGGCGGCGCGAGCAGGATCAGGATCAATGATCGTGCAGACGGATGGGGCGCGCGGCGCGGAACAATGGTGCCGCGGCCTGTCGATCAGGGCAACCCCATAGATGGGCACCCGAACTTCGTGGCGCATCGAACGACGCGGCGGTCGCCGCGCCGCCACGCGGCATCACGCATTGCGCGAATACACCCTGCGATGCCGCACCGCCTCCGCCAGCACGTCGAGCACCGGCTCCGTCTGCGTCCAGCTCAGGCACGCGTCGGTAATCGACACGCCGTACTTCAGCGGCACGCCCGGCTTCAGATCCTGCCGGCCCGCTTCGAGATGGCTTTCCACCATCACGCCGACGATCCGGTGCTCGCCCTGCCCCAACTGCCGCGCGAGATCCTGCGCCACCTCGATCTGCCGCTCGTGCGACTTGTTCGAGTTCGCATGCGAGCAGTCGACCATCACCTGCTCGCGCAACCCGGCCTTGCGCAGCACCGCGCAACTCGCCTCGACGTGCTCGGCATCGTAGTTCGGGCCGTTCTTGCCGCCGCGCAGGATCACGTGCGCATCGTCGTTGCCGCGCGTCTCGAAGATCGCGGCCATCCCCATCTTCGTCATCCCCATGAACGCATGGCTCGCCGCCGCGGCGACGATTGCGTCCGACGCGACCTGCACGCCACCGTCGGTACCGTTCTTGAAGCCGATCGGGCAGCTCAACCCCGACGCAAGCTGGCGGTGGCTCTGGCTCTCGGTCGTGCGCGCGCCGATCGCGCCCCACGCGATCAGGTCGGCGATGTACTGCGGGCTCAGCAGGTCGAGGAATTCGGTCGATGCCGGCAGGCCGAGCGCGTTGATGTCGAGCAGCAATTGCCGCGCGGCGCGCAGCCCTTCGTTGATGCGGAAGCTACCGTCGAGGCGCGGATCGTTGATGTACCCCTTCCAGCCGACCGTCGTACGCGGCTTCTCGAAGTACACGCGCATCGTGATCAGCAGGTCGTCCTTCAGCGCGTCGGCTGCGACCTTCAGGCGCCGTGCGTAATCGAGCGCCTGGTCGTGATCGTGGATCGAGCACGGGCCGACGACGAGCAGCAGCCGGTCGTCGCGGCCGTGCAGGATGTCGCCGATCGCGCGACGCGTATCCTCGACGAGCGTCTGCGTCGCGGCCGGCACCGGCAGCTCGTCGAGCAGCAGCGCGGGCGAAATCAGCGGACGCACGGCGCCGATGCGGACGTCGTCGATGCGTGTGGTGTCCTGCGTCGCGTCGGCGCTGCCTACCTCGCGATCATGGGAAGGATTGTCGAGGTTCTGCATGGTGATTCTCCGGGGGACGTCTGTCTGGAATGATGGGCAGGCTCGATTATGGCACCCGGAGAAGGTCGCGGCGGGTTACGGCGGGGGAATGCGGACGACGGCCGCCGCAGTCACGCGATCGACGTCGAAACGACGCAAAAAAAGGCGACCCGCAAAGGGGTCGCCCGACCGTTTGCCGCATTGCGCGGCATGACTAGTGCCGCGTCTCGGGCGCGAGCGAGTTGCTCGGCAGCAGCGACGTCAGCCAGCAATTGTTCGGCGCGGCCTTGCCGTTGAAGCGATCGTAGAGCCACGGCAGCATGCCGGCCACCCACGGCACGATCGCGCCCGCGTGTTCGAGCGGATATTCGGTGTACGTGACCGCCGTGCCGCTGGCGCAAAACTTCTGCGCCAGCGCGCGCACGTCGTACGCCAGCATCACGCCGTCGCCCACCTGGCTGCCGAAGGTGCCGTCCAGCGCGCCCGCAGTACCCTGGCCGATGAACATCGGGATCGTCGGCGACGCGGCCAGCCCCGCATTCACCTTGTTCGCATAGGTGACGTACACCGGAATGCTGTTGATGTCGTTCGCGTATTGCGGCTTGAACAGCGTGCCCCAGCGCAGGCCCGTGTACTTCGGCAGGATGTAGGCGAGCGACTGGTTCTGGATATCCTTGAACACGGCCACGCCCGTCTCGCTGAGGTACGGCGTCAGGTCGAAGCCATAGCCGCGCGACAGGCCGGCCAGCGCGGCCGCGGCCACGCCGCCCCACACGATGCTGCCGTCGACATAACGCAGGTTGTGCGCCGGGTCGACCAGCACGCCGCCCTCCGCCGCGCCGACGAGCTGCCGGTTGACGTCGGGCGCGTAGCTCGGCGCGAGTTGCGCGGCCCAGTTCGTCGCGATCGCGCCGCCGGAATAGCCGATCATCGCGACCTTGCTCGACGGATTCAGCCCGGTCGACGGCGTATTGAGCGCGGCGCGAATCGAATCGAGCGTCGTCATCCCGTATTCGGGGCCGGCCGCGAAATCGGCCGTCTGGCCCTCGGTATCGGGCACGATGATGTTGTAGCCGAGCAGCAGCAGCGTCGACAGCGGAATCGATTCCGCGCTGTACAGCAACGTGCCGACGTTGATGACCTTGGTCACGTCGCGATCGCCGGCGATCACCTGCGACGGCTCGTCGTACGGGTTCAGCGAATCGTAGGCCGACTGGTACGAGATCGCGTGGCCGTTGCTGACCGGGCTGCGGATCACGGAGGTCACGTTGACGACCGGCTGGTTCAGCGCGTTGCTGGTGCGATACAGCAATTGCTGCGCGGTCACCGCGGTCGGAATGCCGGCCACGTGATAGGTGACGTTACGCGTCTTGATCACGGTGCCCGGTGGAACCGATGCCAACGGCGTGGAGCCGGTGTACGTGTAGAACGGATCGGAGACGGCTGGCGCCGCGGCGCTGGCCGGCGGTGTCGTGACGGCAAGTATGGCTGACACCGCGGCCGCAGCCGCGACAATCATGAAACGTCTGGAGGACATGGGTGGAGGCCCCTGGGATAACCTGCTTGCATCGAAGGAAATTCGGCGGTGTTGCAGACCATCGCGATTGCCGCTTCAACAGCGTTTCGGTGCCATCGACTGTCTCCTGTAAATGAATGATCCGGTTTTTTCCGATTCTGTAATTTAGTAGGACTGCAAATCTGATTTATTGAAGCACAACGAGAATGCGTTCGAGATGCGTTTTCGCTTGTTTGAAGGTAAACGTCTAAACCGGTTGCCACGCGAGGTCGGCGGCCCGGCCGTTCGGCCGAGTGTTCGCGTTGGAGGGGAGTACCGTAGGATCACCGTTGTCCGGTACCGAAGCGGCCCGTCGTGCGACGCTGGTCGCTCCGCACACCGCTTGCCTGTGACCGATCGTTTCCTGCCCAACCGACACGCCACGATGACCGTCTCCGAACTGCTCCGCGCCATCCGCCAACCCTATGTCGACCTGCTCGCGAAAGCCACCACGCAATCGGCCGTCGTCGTCGAGCCGGCCTACCGGCAGGCCGACGGCACGCTGGCCACCGAAGGCCCGCTCGCGTTGCCGTGCCGCGCCGACACGATCGCGACCGAAGGCGAGGCGGCCGGCCAGCCCGCGATGGTCGATTCGGCCACGCAGCTGGATTTCGAGCCGTTCGCATTCGAACTCGAAACGGCAGCCGTGTCGATCCAGCCGTTCGTGTGGGACTGGGCGGCGGTCGAGGCCGACGGTCTCGACGAAAGCACCGCGAACGACGCGTTCAAGACGTGGTTCCTCGCGTGGTTCGACGCGGACGACGAGAACACGCCGGCCGAAGACGGACTGCACGGCATCGTTCACTACCTGTCGGAACCGGTTCGCACGGAACAGGGCTGGCGCATCCACGCGGATCTCGGTTCCGCGCCGGAGACGGCCGTCGAGGATCTGCTGTTCCGGCTCGTCGATGCGGGCGCAACGCGGATCAGTGTCGGTTGATATGCGTCTTCATCGCTCACGCACCGTCATGAAAACCATTCGGTTGCCGCCGTGATGCGCCGGTTGATCCGAAGCGCGTGCGTGGTACCTCGTCCCCGGCGTCGAGCTGAAGTGACGCGGCGGTCCGCGCGCACCGCTGCCATTGCATCAGGAAGCGATCAGGACGCGTCGCCCGGTGCGTCGACGTCGATGCCGAGTTCGCTCGCCATCCGTTGAACCAGCGCATTGAGTCGCGCCACTTCGTCCGCGAGGCGCTTCTGTTCGGCCTTTAGCGCCTCGAATTCGGAAGGCGGCACCGAATCCGCGCCGCCGCCGGCATCCGCGCTCGCGAAGTCGGCCATGTTCACGTCGCCGCACATCAGGTGCATCCAGCGGTTCTCGCGCGCACCCGGCGCACGCGGCAGCCGGACGACGAGCGGCTGCGCGCGCGCCGCGAGTTCGTCCAGGAACGCCTCGACCGACGAGATGTCCGCGAAGCCGTGCAGGCGTGCGCTGTTCAGGCGCAGCTCGGCGGCCGTCTGCGGGCCGCGCAGCAGCAGGATCGTCAGCAGCGCGATCGCCTGGCTCGGGATGCCGAGCACGCGGTTCATGTTGTGCTCGAAACGCGGCACGCGGCTGCTGCTGCCCTCCATCACGAGGCTCAGGCGCTTCAGCTCGTCGAGCGCGGTCGTGACTTCGTCCTCGCTGACGTTCATCACCGGCGCGCGCGCGGTTTTCTGGTTGCAGCCCGCGGTCAGCGCGTTCAGCGACAGCGGGTAGGTATCCGGCACCGTGTGTTGTTTCTCGACGAGCACGCCGAGAATGCGGGCCTCGAGAGGCGTGAGTTCGCGAAGGGCGCGGGGCGTGGGCGTATCCGGCGTGGTGTTCATGAGTGGCGTCGCAGCGTGCAGCAGGTGAAGGGAAACGATCGCGGCCCGTACGGCATCGCGCACGGGCGAGCCATATGATAGCTCGCGACGCACGGCCCGGCGCCGCTTGGCGCAGCAGCATGCGGACTTGCCGCAGCGGGTTTTCGTCCGACGTAGCGGCGCGCGCGATAGCGTGCGGCGCATCGCTGCGATGCGCGTGCGCGGCACCGCAGCTTCATCCTTCGCGCGCGCCGGGCGTTTGCGCGATGCGCATGCCGGCGCTACGATAGACGTTCATCCCGATATCAGCGGCGCCGCACACGACCGCTTTCGCACGCCGATACCACGCATCACCCGCGTTGAATGCGCTGCCGCCGTGCGTGCGCACCGCTCGTCAAACCCGCTCACCCCCTCACCCGTTCACCACCATGACTGCATCCTCTTCCGCACCCGTGCGCGCCATCGTCACCGGACACACCCGCGGCGTCGGCGCGGCGCTCGCCGAACAACTCCTGCAGGAAGGCATCGCCGTGCTCGGCGTGTCGCGCAGCCGTCATCCGTCGCTCGCGTCACAGGCCGGCGAGCGCTTTACCGAGGTCGAACTCGACCTGTCGGACTCGAAGACCATTGCGAGCTGGCTGGCCGGCGACACGCTGCGCCGCTTCGTCGACGGCGCGTCACTCGTGCTGCTGTTCAACAACGCGGGCATCGTCGACCCGATCGGCCCGCTCGCCGCGCAGGACCCGGCGATCGTCGCCCGCGCGGTCGGCCTGAACGTCGCCGCACCGCTGATGCTGTCGGCCGCGCTCGCGCAAGCCGCCTCGGCCGCGACCGAATGCCGGATCGTGCACCTGTCGAGCGGTGCGGCCCGCAATGCGTATGCCGGCTGGAGCATCTACTGCGCGACCAAGGCCGCGCTCGATCATCATGCGCGCGCGGTCGCGCTCGACGCGAACGGCGCGCTGCGGATCTGCAGCGTCGCACCGGGCGTCGTCGATACGGGCATGCAGGCCACGATCCGCGCGACCGGCGAAGACAACTTCCCGATGCGCGAGAAATTCGACCAGTTGAAGTCGAGCGGCGCGCTCGCCACGCCCGAGGCGACCGCCCGGCAACTGATCGGCTATGCGCTGAGCGATGTGTTCGGTACCGAGCCGACGGCCGACGTGCGCAACCTGCCGACGAAGTAAGCGCCGGACGCGGCCCGTCATCCTTCGAGCCGCTTCGTCCAGTCTTCGACCTGCCGCCCGGTCCGGCGTTTTTCGAGCATCTTGCGCCAGCCGGGCGGCAGCAGCGGCACGTCGCACAGCGCATCGAGCGCGGCCATGTCGAGCGTGCGTCGATACAGCACGTCGAGCACCGTCGACAGCGGCCATTCCGGGTAGCGGCGCTCGTGCAGCGCCAGCACATCGCCCGCCGCCACCCAGCCTTCCTGCAGCACGCGGTAGTACCAGCCGGTCCGGCCGCTGTGCTGCACGAGCGCCGCCATCCGCGGATGATCGAAACGCGCGTTGAGCTTCCAGCACGGCTGCCGCGACTGCGACACCCGGAGCACCGCGCCGCCCAGCGTGAACACGTCGCCGAGACACACGTCGTGCTCGGTGATGCCGCGCGTCGACAGGTTCTCGCCGAACGCACCCGGCCGGGCGAGCACGTCGCGCGCGCCGATCTGCCCGGTCCACCACGGATAGTGATCATGCGCATAATGATGAACGGCCTTGTCGGGGCCGCCGTGATGCCGCGCATCGGCCTGCTGGTCGCCGGCAAAGCCGAGCGCGCCCAGCCACAGGCGTGCGTCCACCGGCTGCTTGTCGATCGCGCTCGCGTGCGGTGTGCCGGCGAGCGGCCGGCTCACGCCGATCCGCACCGCGCCGATGGCGACCGCGATCGCCAGCCGTGCGTCGGCGCTCATGCCGCCACACCGTCCGGCAGCGCCGCGAGCAGGCGCTCGAGTTCTCGTGTGCGTGCGTCGCCGAGCGGCAGCAGCGGTCGCCGCGGTTCGCCGGCGTCGAAGCCGCGCAGCCTCAGCCCGGCCTTCACGGTCACCGGCAACCCGCCGTTGACGATGAACTGCAGCAACGGCAACTGCGCGTGAAAGACCGATCGGGCGCGCGCGAGGTCGCCCGCGCACATCGCGTCGAACAACGCGAGCGGCAACGCGGCATTCAGGTTCGGCGCGGCCGTGCACCATCCGGCCGCGCCGGCGGCCAGCGCGGCGAGCGCCATCGGATTGCTGCCGTTGTAGAACGGGATCGTGCCGTCGCTCAATTGCGCGAGCCGGTGTATCCGGCCGATGTCGCCGGTGCTTTCCTTCACCATCGTCACGTTGTCGACGGTCTGGCAGATCGTCGCGATCAGCTCGGGCGACATGTCGACGCCGCTCGTCGCCGGGTTGTTGTACAGCATGATCGGGATGCCGATCGCGTCGCCGATCGCACGGTAGTGCGCGACGATCTCGTCGTTGCCGAGCTTCCAGTACGACACCGGCAGCACCATCACCGCATCGGCGCCGGCCTGCTCGGCAAAGCGGGCGCGGCGCACCGCGCCCGCCGTGGTGAGATCGGAAATTCCGACGACGGTCGGCACGCGCCGGCGCACCGCGCGAATCGACGCGGTAGCGACGGCCTCCCATTCGGCGTCGGACAGGTAGGCGCTTTCGCCGGTACTGCCCAGCGGCGCGATCGCGTGAACGCCGTCGGCGATCAGGCGTTCGATCAGCGCATCGAGCGCTGTCAGGTCGACGTCGCCGTCGGCGGAGAACGGCGTGACCGGGTAGGCAATGATGCCTTTCAACAGGATGGACACGATTGGTATTCCTCAATGATTGACTAAAAAGATCGGAACGGTGCACTCGCTTACGCGACGCAATCCTGATGCGTATGCAATGCGCGGCGCGCGTAGTAGTCGAACGTCACCGCATCGCGCTTGGGCTTCGAGATCCAGTCGTGCGCCTCACGCGCCAACGCCGGAGGCACCGGTTTGATCTCGCCGGCCGACATCGCGAGCAGTTGAAGCTTCGCGGCGCGTTCGATCAACAGCGCGAGAATGCACGCCTCCTCGATCGTCTTGCCGACCACGAGCTGACCGTGATGCGACAGCAGAATCGCGCGCTTGCTGCCGAGCGCCTTCGAGATGATCTCGCCCTCCTCGTTGCCGACCGGCACGCCCGGCCAGTCCTTCAGGAACGCACAATCGTCGTACAGCGGGCAGGTATCCATATGCGACACGACGAGCGGCTGTTCGAGCATCGACAGCGCCGCGACATGCGCGGGATGCGTATGGATGATGCAGTTCACGTCCGGGCGTTCGCGATAAATCCACGTATGGAACCGGTTGGCCGGGTTCGGAATGCCATCGCCGTCGACGACGTCGAGATCCTCGTTGACGCGCAGCAGGTTCGCGGCCAAGATCTCGTCGAAGCCGAGCCCGAGCCGCTGCGTGTAGTACGTGCCGGCCGCGTCCGCGCGGCAGGTGATCTGCCCGGCCAGGCCCGAGTCGTGGCCGGCGTCGAACAAAATCCGGCAGGTCAGCGCAAGCTTTTGTCGCGCGGACCAGCCGCTGTCCCCCACCTCGTTTTCCAGACGCCGCTCTGCCAGCGCGACCAGCGCTTCCTTCGTCAAATTCAGCGTTTCCGCCATGTTCGCCTCCTGAATGAACCGGGTCTGCCGCGCCGTCCGCGGCCGTTTCCCCGATCACGAATGACACACGATACACCGAATGACACTTTGTGTCATGCGTTACAATCGGTTTTTCGAAGGACACCTGGCGCCCCATGACGATTCGCCTGAAGCTGCTCAGAAAACAGAAGGGCTGGACGCTCGACGTGCTGGCCGACGAGACCGGCCTCACCAAGAGCTACCTGTCGAAGGTCGAGCGCGGCCTGAGCGTGCCGTCGATCGCGGTCGCGCTGAAGCTGTCGAAGGCGCTGAACGTCGACGTCGAGCAACTGTTCTCGGAAAGCCGCAACCGCGAACTGATCACGGTCACGCGCGCCGGCGAGCGCACGGCAATGGGGGCGGCGGCCGACAGCCACGCGCATCGCTTCGAAAGCATCGCAGCGGGCGTCGCGCCGAAGAAAATGCTGCCGTTCGTCGTGCATCCGCCGCACGAATTCGTCGCATCGACGTTCCGCGAGCACGAGGGCGAGGAATTCCTGTTCGTACACAAGGGACGCATCGAAATCGAATTTCCGAACGAGACGGTGCAACTCAAGGCCGGCGATTCAGTCTATTTCAACGCACTGATCCCGCACCGCACGCGCAGCCTCGGCACCGCGCAGGCGGAGATCCTGGTCATCGTCAGCCACGACGACTAGCCTCGTCACTTCTCGTCACTTTTTCGCGCAAGGATCTTCCGATGGTCACCAAGGCCACCGCACCGTTCCAGCAGATCAAGACGCTCGTCCGTCAGAACGTCGAGTCCGGCGACTGGCGCCCCGGCGACCGCATTCCGTCCGAGCTCGATCTCGCCGCGCAGTTCGGCGTCGCACGCATGACGGTCAACCGCGCGCTGCGTGAGCTGACCGAGGAAGGCGTGCTCAAGCGCACCGCAGGCGTCGGCACCTTCGTCGCCGAGGTGAAGCCGCAGTCGAACCTGCTGATGATCGCGCACATCCGCGACGAAATCCGCGCGCGCGGGCACGAATATCGCTGCCGCGTGCTGAGCCAGTCGAGCGAACCCGCGTCGTTCGACGTCGCGGCCGCGTTCGGCCTGCCGGTCAACACGCCGGTCTTTCACGTGGTGTGCGTGCACGAGGAAAACGGCCGCCCGATTCAGCTCGAGGATCGCTACGTGAACCCGGCCGCCGCGCCCGGCTTCATCGACCAGGATTTCCAGACCGAGCCGCCGTCCGAGTACCTGTACAACAACGTGTCGCACTACGAACTTGAAATCGAGCACGTCGTCGACGCGTCGCTGCCCACCAGCGAGCAGGCGCGGCTGCTCGACATGCGCGCCGACGAGCCGTGCCTGACGCTCACGCGCCGCACATGGACGGACGGGCTGCCCGTCACGTTCGTGCACTTCCTGCATCCGGGCAACCGCTACCGGCTCGGTTCGCGCTTCAAGCCAGGCGCGGGGCGCCACCCGACCTGATCGTTCGTCGCAAGCCCCTCAACGCACGGCGGCCGTTTCGTCATGAAACGGCCGCCGTATTCGTTACCTGCGCTGCTCAGATCGCGCCGACCTGCCCCGCGTCGCGCGACCACACCACCGGAAACAGTGGATGATCGAGCGGTGCGCCGTCGGCCAGTTGCGCCGCGAGCCCGGGGAAATCGGGCGACGTTTTCCAGCGGCGCGGCGCGTGACGGATATCATCGCCGACGAAGCGGATCGAGAACGCACGGCGGCGGTTCTGCGTGCCGCCCGACGCATGCAGCGTGAGCATCCGGAAGCACACCATGTCGCCGGGTTCGAGCGCCCAGCGGCGAATCGGGAAGGCCGCGCGGTCGGCTTCGATGTCGGGCAGGTCGGCGAGGCTGCCTTCCGGAAACCACTTCGCCTCCTTGTCCATGAACGTGCGCGGCATCAGCCACGGCCCGCGATGCGAGCCCGCGACGAATTCCAGCGTCGATTCGAGCGGCACCGGATCGACCGGAATCCACATGCTGACGTTGTCGTCGCCTTCGATGTCGTAGTACGGCTGGTCCTGATGCCACGGCGTGCGCTGCCGCGTGCCGGGCTTCTTCACGAGCAGGTGATCATGATGCAGCCGCACGTGGTCGGTGCCCATCAGCGCGGCGGCGACTGACGGCGCCGGCGAGCGCACGATGAAATCGCGATACGCGTCGTTGTGCTGCCAGTTGCAGAAATCCTCGAAGAACCAGCCCGGATCGTCGGGCCGGCTCGCGACTTTCGCGCGTTCGCTCGGTTGCGCGAGGTTCGCGTCGATGCCGGCCCGCAGCGCGGCCACTTCGTCAGGCGAAAAAATGCCCTTGATGCAGACCGCGCCTTCCTCGCGGAACGCGGCGATCAGTTCGGGCGTCACGGCTTGCGCGACGCGCTCCTGGATACTCGTCATGGTGTGCCTGTCGATCGAATGAGTCACGGGGTCACGGCGCCGAAGTCAGTTGCTGCTTCGCGCCGTAGATGTCGAAGTCGAAGTATTTCGCGGCAATCTTCTGGTACGTGCCGTTCGCGCGAATCGCGACGATCGCGTCGTTCAGCCGCTTCTTCATGTCGGCGTCGCCCTTGCGTATGCCCATCGCGACGCCGTAGCCGGTGATCCGCGCGTCGGTCACGTCCGGGCCCGCGAACGCGTAGCCCTTGCCGCGTGGCGTCTTCAGGAACGAGTAGCCGGCCTGCGTCTTGTCCTGGAAGGTCGCGTCGAGGCGGCCGTTGACGAGATCCTGGTACACCTGGTCCTGATTCTGGTAGGAGACGATCGTCACGCCCTTGGTCGCCCATTCGGCCTTCGCGTACGCCTCCTGCGTCGTGCCCTGGTCGATCCCGATGCGCTTGCCGGCGAGCGACGCGGCGCTCGGCAGCAGCTTCGAGCCGACCGGCGCGACGAGCGCGCCCGGCGACGCATACAGCTTGTTCGAGAAGTCGATCTGCTTGAGCCGCTCGTCGGTGGCCGTCATCGCCGACATGATCACGTCGAACTTGCGCGCGCGCAGCGCCGGGATCATCCCGTCGAAGCCCTGCTCGACCCACACGCACTTCGCATGCAGCTGCTCGCAGATCGCATTGCGCAGGTCGATGTCGAAGCCGGCGAGCGAGCCGTCGGGCTGCTTCGCCTCGAACGGCGGATAGGTGGGGTCGATACCCCAGCGGATCGTCGCCGTATCCTGCGCGAACGACACGAGCGGCGCGAACGCCAGCGCGGTGGCGAAGAGCTTTGCGGTGCGGTTCATGGCGGGTCCTTGAAAGTCTCGACGCGGCGGGCGATGCCGGCGTCCGGTGGGGCGTCGCGACGGGGGGGCGGCGCGGGGCGTGAAAGACGACGGACTTCGATGAAACTGCGATGCAGTCTAGACTGCTTGATTTTTGAGCGCAAGCGGGGAAATACGGGAGGGGCGGCGGATTGAGAGAAGATCGAAACCGAGAGGCGAGGCGATGCTCAATTGTGAGATTTTCCAGGAATTTTCGGGTGTTTACCCCGCGCGATCCATACCTGACACAGAATGCGCTTTCCGAATGTTAACGAGAGGAAGTGATCTACACCGGTCACCACGGCGATGAGTTTCCCGCAGTTCCATCGAACCTACCGGCAATGCGACCTATACTGCGATGGAATTTTTCAACACCAATATCGCGCTTCAAGATGTAAGATATAGCTTACATTGAAGAGCACCCAACCTTCGTCGGGAGGTCGCCATGCAACTCTATGAAATCGGACAGGCCGTCGCAAAACGGCGGGCCGAACTCGACCTCACGCAGGCGCAACTTGCCAAGCTCGCCGGGTTGTCTCGCCTTACCGTCAACCAGCTCGAATCCGGCAAGGTCAAGGATCTCGGTATCAACAAGCTCATCCCGTTGCTCAGTGTGCTCGGCATTGAACTTCTGGCACTGCCGCGACAGGCTCAAAACGGTCTTTACAAAGCCGTCGTGAGCGCGAACGTCAGCTACAAGGGTGAACTGACCGAACGACTGCTGGCCGATGCGTTGACCACGGGACGAATTCCGGAGGGGTACGAATCACAGTTCTCCGTCATCCTCGACGAAGTGCCGCTGCCTGTCGTGGTGAAGGCGGCCGAGGAAGCCGCCGAGCGCTCGGGCACCCCGCTTCGGACTATCTGGAAAAATCTTGCCGCTTGGTCGAAGGACCTTCATCTGTATCGGGAAGTATGGGCATGACCGTACCATCCACTTTGCCCGACGGCCCGTGGCAGGGTCTTTTTCGCCACGCACTGACACTGATCGAAGAGATACGGAAGCACGGCACGTCGAGTCCGTTCTGGACATTTGGCGGAGGCACCGTCCTCATGCTGCGCCACGGCCATCGCGTCAGCAAGGACGTCGACATCTTCGTACCCGATCCGCAGTATCTCGGGTACGTGAACCCTCGCATCAGCGATGCCGCGTCCGACATCACGCCGAATTATGAGGAACACGCCGGGTTCGTGAAGCTGATGCTGCCCGACGGCGAAATCGACTTCGTGGTCTCCCGGAATCTGACGTCTCCCGGCTACGACGAATGGATGCTGATGGATCGCGTCGTCAAGGTCGAGACTTCCGCGGAAATCGTCGCCAAGAAAATGTGGCACCGCGGCGATCGTCCGACCGCCCGGGACCTGTTCGATCTGTGCCTGGTCATCGAGCGGGAGCCGGAAAGCCTGATGGACGCCGGTGCGTTCCTCGTTCGGCATCGCGACACGTTTCTGCGTCTGCTCAACGAGCATCGTGCCTTCGTTCAACCGCGCTTCGACGACATCCGGACACTCGGCTACACGCCGTCGTTCGACTATTGTGTTGAACTCGCCGACGCATTCCTGCGAAAACTCCCCGGCGGCACGCCGGAACCCAAATCGCGCCGCCGCTAAACCTACTGCGCCCCGCCACCAGCCCGCTCGTTCGCCCCATACCCGCCGTCGCGCGGGCGGCAGCGGCGTCACGCCGTTCGATCCGCACGTCCCGTTCGCCGCGTCGTCGAGCACGACCGCGTTCGGCCGCCGGAATCCACGCGGTGCAGCGATAGCGGATCGGGCTGCGCAGATCGGCGCTGTGCGCGAGCGTCATCCATTGGATGTCGTCTGGCGCCTCAAAATCCCGCCAAACACCACTCCCAAGTCCGGCGAAACCGCGATTGCCCGCGATGTCCGGCCATGTTAAAAGTCATCGCACGCATTTGAAAATGAAATGCCCGAATCCACAGAAGTGCAGAAATGAATAGACCCCTGTTCGACATCGACCTGCTGCGCGCGCTCGTGATGGTCGCCGATTGCGGCAGTTTCACGACCGCTTCCGCGCGCCTGCATTCGACACAGTCGACGGTCAGCCAGAAGGTGCGCCGGCTCGAGGAAATCGCCGGCCACCGCCTGCTCGATCGCGGCGCGCGCGACGTGCGGCCGACCGACGCGGGCGTGACGGTGCTCAGCTATGCGCGACGCATGCTCGCGCTGAACGACGAGATGCTGGAGGCGCTGTCGGGTGCGACGGTCGCGCTGACGATCCGGCTCGGCGTACCCGACGATTTCGCCGCGGGCCGCACGACGCATGCGCTCGCGGCGTTCAAGCGCGAGCATCCGCAGGTGAAGCTCGAAGTGACGTGCGGGCTGAGCCGCGACATCAGCGCCGCGTACGATCGCGGCGAACTCGACCTCGTGCTGATCAAGCAGCGGCGCGACAGCCGCGAGGCGGTCGTGCGCTGGCCGGAGAAGCTGCGCTGGATCGACAGCGCGAAGCATCCGTCGATCAATCTCGACCCGGTGCCGATCGTCGTGTTCCCGCCGCGCGGGCTCTATCGCGACGACATGATCAAGGCAATCGAGGAGCGCGGCCGCCGCTGGCGGATCAGCTTCACGACGTCGAGCCTGAGCGGCATCCAGGCGGCCGTCGCGGACGGGCTCGGCATCAGCGTGCTGCCCGCGCGCGTGGTGACCGACGAGCACGTGGTGCTGACCGCGAAGCAGGGCTTCGCGCCGATCGAGCACATGGACATCGCGATCCTGCACCGGCCGACGGCCGACCCGATGGTCAGCGCGTTGACGAAGGCGCTTGCGGCGATGCTGGAACTCGAAGAGCGGTAGGCGAAGCGGATTGCAAACGGAAGCGGCGCACAGGGGCGCCGCGCACTACACGCATCAGAACAATCAGAACAATCAGAACATCGTATTGCCGTTCGCCGCCTGCTCGGGCACCGGCTGGTTGACGTCCCAGTGTTCGACGATCTTGCCGTGTTCGAGCCGGAAGATGTCCATGATCGCGCTGCCGCGCGTGCCCGGTTCGCGCACCGCGTGCACGTGCAGGATCACGTAGTCGCCATCGACGAACGAGCGCTTGATCTCGCTGTGCGACTGCGGATATTTATCGCGCAGGAACGCGACGAACTTGCGGAAGCCGTCGCGACCATCGGCCGCGTTCGGGTTGTGCTGCACGTAGCGATCGCCGACATACGCGAGCGCGGCGTCCGCATCCTTCTCGTTCAGCCCTTTCTCGTAGAACGCGAGCACCGTGCGCCGGTTGGCTTCCTGCTGCGCGTCGGCCGGGCCGGCCGCCACCGCATGCGCGGCCGTCACGGCGAACAGGGCCGCCGCCATCCATCGTGCGGCCCGTGCCGCGGTCGTGCGTCGCATCGTCGTCTCCCGGAAATCCGGCTGAAAACCGGATCATACCGGGGCGACGCGGCGCTCAGACCAGCGCGCCGTTGCGCGCGACGATTTTTCCGGACGACACGACGAGCCGCCGCACCGGCCGAGCGACGACGGCCTCGGCGAACGTCAGCGCATCGACGAGCACGACGTCCGCGCGGCTACCCGGCTGCAGTCCGTAATCCGCGAAACCGCAGCCGCGCGCCGCGCCGTGCGTCACGCAATCGAGCGCGACTTCGAGCGCATCGTCGCGGCGGAAATCATTGCGCATGCCGATCAGCATCGCGCGTTCGAGCATGTCCGGCGAGCCATACGGCGTCCACGTGTCGCGCACGCCGTCGTTGCCGCCGATCACGGTCACGCCCGCCGCACGGCATGCGGCCACCGGCGGCACCGGCACCGCGGCCGGCGCGGTCGTGACGATCGCGACGCCAAGTTCGGCCATCCGCGCGAGCAGCGCGTCGCGCTCGCGTTCGGCGAGATCGCCAAGACAGAAACCATGGCTGATCGTGACCTTGCCGTGCATCCCGTGCGCCGCCGTGCGCTGCAGGATCAGGTCGAGCGAGTACGCGCCCATCGACCCGCGCTCGTGCAGATGGATATCGAGCCCGCGGCCGTGGCGTTCGGCGATCGCGAACAGCACGTCCACCGCCTCGACCGGATCGCCTTCGATCGCGCACGGATCGAGCCCGCCGAGCAGGTCGGCACCAGCGCGGAGCGCGTCGGACAGCAGCACATCGGTGCCCGGCCGCTTGAGCACGCCCGATTGCGGAAACGCGACGATCTGGATCTCGACCTGCCCGCGCAGCGTCTCGCGCGTCGCGAGCACGCCGTGCAAATGGCGCAGCCCGGCTTCGGTATCGACGTCGACGTGCGTACGGATGCGCGTCGTGCCGGCCGCGAGGAACGCGCGCGCCAGCGCGAGCGACGCGGCACCCGCGTCGTGGCCGCTCGTCGCGCGATAGTGGCGTTCGTTCTCGATGCGGTCGACGAGGCGCGGGCCGACCTGGTTGCGATACCACGGCATCCCCCAGTGGGTCTTGTCGAGGTGGGTGTGGCCCTCGACGAGGCCAGGCAACGCCAACGAGAGCGCACCGTCCTCGATCGCGCAGCCGGCGGGCGCATCGAGCGCCGGGCCGACCCGCGCGATGCGATCGCCTTCGATCAGGATATCGAGCGCCGCGTCGGCGCTCGTGCGGACATTGCGGATCAGCAGGTTCGTCATGTCGGTTCCAGTCGGGTCGGTCAGTGCAACGCAGGCACGGCGCGGGCCGTGCCGCCGGTCGAGTGGGTCAGCGCGTGAAGCGCAGCGACGGCGCGAACGGTGCGTCCGTATCGCTTTCGCCGCGGCGGAATACCCAGCGTTCGGCCGGCACGCCGGCGACGGCCGCCGCCGCGTTCGGCGCACGCACCGCGACGAAGCTCGCGTCGCAGCCGACCGCGATTCCATAGTTCTCCTTGCCGATCGCGCGCGCGCCGGCGTGCGTCGCCATGTCGAGTGCGATGCCGAGCTCTTCGTCCGTGTAGAAGCCCGACCGGTAGCCGACCATCATCGCACGCTGCAGCATGTCGCCGTTGCCGTACGGCCACCACGCGTCGCGAATGTTGTCGTTGCCCGCGAACACATGCACGCCCGCGTCGCGCAGCCGTTGCACCGGCGGAAACGCGCAGTCGCCCGGCGCATTCGTCAGGATCGACACGCCGGCTTCGGCCAGTGCCGCAGCGGTGCGCTGCACGTCGTCGTCGCTCACCTGGCCGAGCGCGTATGCATGGCTCACGTTCACGCGCCCGGCGAGCCCGGCCGAGCGCGTGCGCGCCGCGATCCGCAGCAGTTGCGCGATGCCCGTGTCGCCCGGTTCGTGCAGGTGAATGTCGATTTTCGCGCCGCGCTTCTCGGCGATGCCGAACACGATGTCGAGCTGACCATCCGCGTCGCCGTCGAGCGTCGTCGGGTCGATCCCGCCGACCACGTCGGCGCCTTCGCGCACGGCCGCGTCGAGGATCTCGGCGGTGCCCGGGCAGGTGATCACGCCGGCCTGCGGAAACGCGACCAGTTCGATGTCGACGATCCCGCGCCATTGTTCGCGCGCGGCCATCACGGCGTGCAGGTTCGACAGGCCCGTCGTCGCATCGACGTCGACGTGGCTGCGCATCGCGATCGTGCCGAACGCGGCGGCCTGCGCGATCAGCGCATTCGCCCGCTCGACGGTAGGCGGCGCGGCCGCGAGCTGGCGCTTCTCGACCGCGAGCCGCTCGCGCAGCGAGCCGACCGGTTCGTGCGGCACCCAGCGATCGCCGACGAAGCTCTTGTCGAGATGGATGTGGCCGTCGACGAAACCGGGCAGCACGACGCGGCCGTCGAGGTCGATCGTCTGCGCGCCGGGCGCGGCTGTGCAATCGGCGCCGATCGCGGCGAAGCGGCCGTCGCGGACGACGAGGTTGACGAGCTGGCCGCCGGCGTCGCGGGCGTTGATGAAGAGTCGTTCGGTCATGGCTTCGAATGTGGGGCGGTCGCGGCGCGACACCGGCGCGGATCGAGGAAGGACCGCGGCCGGCGCGGCGCGACCGTTGGCAGGGAATCCGGCCACGATATCGAACGCTGCCGCCCGAGGCCAATTAAATGTCGCGATGCCGCGCATTCGATTTCGCGATGCGCGGCGCGGAAGCCTGCCGGGCCGGGCGCGACGGGGGCGCGATCGTCGAGGAAATGGCCGAAATGTCTTCGGCAATGCACGGGTCGCGTCGTCGGCACGCGTGCGCCGGGAAGCCGCGCCATGTCCTTGCCGCGCACGGCTTCGACGCCCCGCCCCACCGGGGATTTACGCGGCAACAGACTTTACACGTTGTTACCCGGCCGCACCGGACGCGCATCCGGCCATTCCTTATACTCACGCCGAGTTCGCCACCCATCACGGGAATCCATCGGCGGACACGTTGCCGATGCAGGAATCATCATGATGCGCATGCCTTCCACGAAGACCGTTCTGTTCGCCTCGCTCGTCGCCGTGGCGGCGCTTCCGCTCACTGCCTGCGTCGCGCCGGGCTACTACGGCGCACAGCCGGGCTATTCGCAACAGCAGCAATACGCGACGCCCGGCTATGGGCAGCCCGCGTACTCGCAACCGGGCTACGTGCAGCAGCAACCGGCGTATCCGAACCAGGCGCCGCAGCCGTACGATCAATACGGCAACCCGTCGCAATACGGCTCGCAGCCGTATGATCAGTACGGCAATCAGCAGCAATACGCGACCCCGTACGGCACGCAGTACGGCACCGTGTCGAACATCCAGCCGGTCAACGGCTCGGTCGCCCCGTCAGGCATCGCCGGCACCGTCGTCGGCGCGCTGGTTGGCGGCCTGGTGGGCAACCAGTTCGGCCGCGGTCACGGCCGCGATGCGGCGACCGTGATCGGCGCGCTCGGCGGGGCGGTGGCGGGCAACCAGATCGGCCAGCAGATGGGCGCCGCGCAAGGCCCGAGCAGCTACCGGATCGACGTGCAGGTGAGCGACGGCTCGATGCGCTCGTTCGACGTGCAGTCGCCGGGCAACCTGCGTCCGGGCGACCGGGTGCAGATCAACGGCAATCAACTGTCGCGCTATTGATGCCGCTGGCGTGCGCGTGAATTGATCGCGCGCACGTCGCCGGTTTGACGTCGGGCGCCGGTGCGGCGCGACGGCGCACGCGCTTTACACCCCTTACGCGCGCCCTCCTTGATCGCGGCACGACGCGCCGCCATCCCTGTCTTCTCCGTTCACGATCGTGCCCGCTACCCCTGCGACGCACCGACCATCGCTCCGCGACATCCGGATTCCTATTACGATAAGGGCGATGCATCCCGCGACCGCAGCAGCGGCGCGCCGGCATGCACGGCCCACAACCGGAATGCTGCCGATGACGATAAAGATCACGATCCGCCTGCTTGACGCCGCCGATGCGGCGCAGTTCCAGACCGTCCGCCTGCGCGCGGTCGACACCGCGCCCACGTCCTTCCTGCCGACGCTCGACGAGGAATCGCAGGTGCCGGTCGACGAATTCGCGAAGCGCCTCACGCCGACGCAGGCACAGGCCGTGTTCGGCGCGTTCGACGGCGACACGCTCGTCGGCATCACCGGTGTACGCCGCGACGCGCGCACGAAGATCGCACACAAGGCGACGATCTGGGGCGTGTACGTCGATGCCGCGTATCGCGGGCAACGCATCGCGCAGGCGCTGCTCGACAGCGCGACCGGGCATGCGGCGAACGCGTGGGGATGCAAGCAACTGATGCTGTGCGTGAACGACGTCAACCGTACCGCGGAGCGGCTCTATGCATCGCAGGGGTTCGTGCGGTTCGGCACGGAACCGCGCTCCCTGTTCGTCGATGGCCGCTTCTACGACGAGCACTACATGGTGAAGACGCTGGCGTAGCGTATTCGCGTTCGCGTGCAGGTACCGGCCGGCCGCACGCGAACGTCGTGGCGCATTACCTCATCTCATCGCTTATCGGCGATCGTCGTGTTGACAACCTGCCCGGCGATCGTCGCTTGCGTCGGCGTCATCGCGCTCACGCTGAACGCGTAGATCAGCCCTGGCGTCGTGACCGTCACGTTCTGCACGATCGGCGCTCGCGTGCGCACCGCATCGTTCGCCAGTTGGTAGTCGCAGTCGAATGTGACGATGAAGGCGTGGCGCGTTACCCGCTGCGAGGCGGGTGATCGGAGAGAGAAAGATGAACGACGACGATGGGCGCCATGGGCATGCCATGTGGGTAAGGGTATCGACGCGCCGGGCTATGGGATCACATTTATACGTCGTCGTACCATGCCGCACAGTCTGCGCACGCCTGGCACGGAACACGCGTCCGTTGCTTATCCAGCTTTCACGCACATAATCAGCTATATGTGAGCACACACTCACATATTATCGCCCCCGCTCTGAGAGATATGTTGTCGTATGTTTATGCGCAAAAACTTCAATTAAATCGCCTCGGCCGCCCCTATCCGCCACGGCGATTTCCCTGCTCGCCAGCCTCCGTCGGCTCGCCTCGGTCATTCCGCCTTTGGTCAGCCCCGCAGCCCAGGAATTGCCTCTGCCTTCCCGCCACGGAATCGACCTCATCCGCCCCTGCTCCGCTACACCGCCTTCAACGCGCGCCGCGCCACCTCCGCGAAATACCGCGCGCCCACCGGCAAAATCTCGTCGTTGAAATCGTACGTCGCGTTGTGCAGCGGCACGCCGCCCTGCCCGGCCGCTTCGCCGTTGCCGATGAACACGAAATTGCCCGGCACCGCCTGCAGGAACGCGCCGAAATCCTCAGAAACCATCATCGGCTGCACGTTGGCGTTCACCGCGTCGGCGCCCACGATATGCGCGGCGGCCTGCACGGCCGTGTCGACCCATTCCGGCGAATTCACCGTCGGCGCGAACTCGTGCGTGTAGTCGAACGTGCAGGTCGCGCCATGCGTACGGCAGATCCCTTCGCTGATCTCGCGCATCCGCGTTTCCAGCAGCGCCTGCACGTCGCGCGAATAGCTGCGCGTGTCGCCCTTGATCGTCACCGTCGACGGCAGCACGTTGCGCAGCCCGTCGGTGACGAATTCCGTGCAGGAGATCACCGCCTGCTGGCCCGGATCGAGATTGCGCGACACGATCGTCTGCAGCGCGAGCACGATCTGCGAACCAATCACGATCGGATCGATGCCCATGTGCGGACGCGCCGCATGCGTGCCGCGCCCGTCGATCCGGATCACGAAGTTGTCCTCGCTCGCCATGATGCCGCCCGCACGCGTCGCGAACGTGCCCGCGCGCATGCCCGGCATGTTGTGCGCGCCGAAGATCGCATCGACCGGAAAGCGCTCGAACAGCCCGTCGGCCATCATCGCCTTCGCGCCGCGGCCGTGCTCTTCCGCCGGCTGGAAAATGAAGCGCACCGTGCCGTCGAAATCCTTGCGCTCGGCCAGCAGTTGCGCGGCGCCGAGCACCATCGACATGTGGCCGTCGTGCCCGCACGCATGCATCTTGCCCGGCGTGCGCGACACGTGTTCGCGGCCCGGCGCGTGCTCGGCGATGTTCAGCGCGTCCATGTCCGCGCGAATGCCGATCGCGCGCTGACCGGTGCCCGCCGTCAGGTTCGCGACGAGCCCCGTGCCGCCGATGCCGCGATGCACGTCGAGCCCGAGCGTCGTGAGAATCCGCGCGACGTAGTCCGACGTATTCACTTCTTCGAAACCCGTCTCCGGATACTGGTGCAGATGGCGGCGCCAGGTTTTCAGCTGCCCCTGCAGCGTGCTTTCTGCCGTTGCGTCGATTGCGTCCATTGCGTTTGCCTCGTCGGTCGTCATGTCGGTCGTCACGTCGTTCAAGCCGCCACCGCCACGCGGCTCAGCCAGTCGCGCTGCCGCGCGAGCACCGCGGCGGCCGTCTCGCCGACGCAATCCCGGTACACGGACGGCGCGGTCGCCCCTTCCGTGTTGATCGCCAGCACGCGCGCATTCGCGTCGAGTCCGACCTGCCGCGCAAGCGCCGGGTCGCGCATCAGCACGTCGAGCCCCGCCACGCCGGCCGCGCCCGATTCGCCGGCGACGAGCGGCACGTCGCGTTCGCTGCCGGCCGCGAGGCCGCGCATCGTCTGCACCGCGTCTTCATCGTCGATCAGCATGAAGTGGTCGATGCACATCTCGAGGAAATCCCACGCGAGCGGCGACGCCTCGCCGCACGCGAGCCCGGCCATCACCGAATCGACGCTGCCGCTCGCCTTCGTCGCGCGCCCGGCCAACGCGCTCTGGTACAGGCAATCGGCTTGGCGCGGCTCGACGACGACGAAGCGTGGCCGCTGCACGCCGTCGCGCTCCCACAGGTAACTCGCGACGCCCGCGGCGAGGCCGCCCACGCCGCCCTGCAGGAACACGTGCGTGAACGGCCGCCCGTCGTCCTCCGCCGCCTGCGCGACCGCTTCGGCGGCGATCACGCCGTAGCCCTGCATCACGTCGCGCGGAATCGCTTCGTAGCCGTCGTACGACGTATCCGACACGACGTACCAGCCGTTCGCCTGCGCGAGCTGCGCCGCGCAGACGACCGATTCGTCGTAGTTCCCCGCGATGCGCACGATTCGCGCGCCGTACGCCGAGATCGCGCGTTCGCGCTCGGCGTCGACGTTCGCGTGCAGCACGATCACGCAGCCGCAGCCGATCGCGCGCGCGGCGGCGGCCAGCGCGCGGCCGTGATTGCCGTCGGTCGCGCTGATCACCGTCAGGTCGGCCAGCTCGGACGCGTAGCGGCCAGTGACGAGCCCCTGCGGATCGAGTGCCTGCGAGCGCCGCAACCGCTTCACGAGCCGCACCAGCGCGATCGGCGCGCCGAGCGCCTTGAAGCTGCCGAGCGGCGAGCGGCACGACTCGTCCTTCACGCTGACGCTCGCGACGCCGAGCCGCGCGGCCAGATCGGGCAGCGCCCGCAGCGGCGTGCGCGCGTTCCCGACGAGCGGCCAGTGCGCGAGCCACGCACCGCTCTCGTCGGCCGACGCGATGTTCATCACGCGGCGCAGCGCGTTCGGGTAGGCGGTGCGCGACGCGCGCGGGTTGGCGATCAGCATGGCGAAAGGCTCCGGATCGGGACCGCGCAGGCGGGCGGTCAGGTGAGACAGATGGGTCGGGGCAGGCAGGCGCGCATTGCGCTTGTCGCCCGTTGGAAAAATAATATTGCGCATGCCGGTGAATGAAATCGCCAAATCGACCGCTCCGACGCAAAAATTTCTCATTCTTTCGAGGTTTCACGCACCATCATGACGACCCCTCTCGATGCGTTCGATCGCAAGCTGTTGATGGAACTCCAGCGCGACGCGCAGACGCCGCAGGCCGAGCTCGGCGCGCGCGTCAACCTGTCGACCGCCGCGGTGAACCGGCGGCTGCGGCGCCTCGCGGAAGATGGCGTGATCGAGCGCTACACGGCCGTCGTCGCGCCGGACAAGGTCGATCATCCGCTGACGATCGTCGTGAACGTCGAGGTCGAAAGCGAGCAGATCGACCAGCTCGATGCGATGAAGCGCACGTTCGAGCGCTGCCCGCAAATCCAGCAGTGCTACTACGTGACGGGGGAATGGGATTTCGTGCTGATCCTCGCGGTGCGCAACATGGATCAGTACAACGCGCTCACGCGCGAGCTGTTCTTCGCGAACAACAACGTGAAGCGGTTCAAGACGCTGGTCAGCATGAGCCGCGTGAAGGTCGGGCTCGACGTGCCGGTCGATGCCGGCGAGTGAATGCGGCGATGAAACAGCCGGCGCACGACAACGTGCGCCGGCCGTTTCCCATCGACGGTTACCTCAACGACAACTGAAGCTCGCCGCCGAGTTCAGGTCGCCCGAACCGTTGTAGCGCGCGACCTGCGGATACGGGCACAACGGACGCGTGCGGCCCGCGCCCCAAGACGTCGGCACGTCCGCATTCGGCACCGCGTTCGTCGTATCGCGCGCGGTCGCCACGACCGCCGCGGGCGCCTGCCCCTGTTCGACCCACGCGACGAGCGGCGTCAGCATGTCGAACTGATCGGCGGTCGGGCCGCCCGAGCAGTGGTTCATCCCCGGCACCGGATAGAAGCGAGCAAAGCTCGACGCATCGCCGCCGTTCGCCTGCGCGACCTGCGCGTACCAGTCGCGCGTGTCGTTGAACGAGAACACCGGGTCGCCCGTGCCGTGATAGACGAGCAGCTTCGCGCCGCGCGACTTCAGCGCGGCGAGGTTCGTCTCGTCGGGCGGCGTCATGAACGACCACGACGATTGCGTGTAAGTGCCGTTCGTCGCGAAAATCGCCGGCGCATCGTTGTCCATGTCGAAACCGAGCGCGAAACCGGGCAGGTTCGCGAGCGCCGCGGCGGTTTTCGGCGGCGTCATGAACGTGAACGCCATCGCGGCCGGATCGAGCGTGATGGAATTCGACTGCTTCCACCCGGCCCAGCCTGGGCCCGAGATGCCCGGATCGTACGGAAAGCTCGCGTACAGCGCCGTGCCCGCGCTGTTGCGCGCACCGGTGAACACGTTCTCCAGCGCGGTTTTCTGCGCAGGCGTCAGGCACGATCCGGTGCGCGTGCCGTTCGCGCAGGTCGGGATGTCCGTGTCGACGCTGAAATGCGCCTGGCACGCGGCGACGTCCTGCACCATCCCGTCGGCCGCGCCATCGAGCGCATCGCATTTTTCGAGAATCTTCGCGCCGACGAACTGGCGTTCCGCATCGTTGAAACCGCTGCGGATGTCCGGCAACCCGTTCGTTCCGGTGGCCGACGCGATCTTCGCGAACTGCTGGGCGCCATACATCTCCCCGATCGCCGCCTTCGGCAGATGGAAGCCCGGATCGCCCGCGATGATGCCGTCGTAGTCGGCCGGGTTGCGCACCGCCGTGACCATCGCGTGACGGCCGCCGTTCGAGCAGCCGCCGAAATAGCTGCGATCGGGCGCCTTGCCGTACGCGAGCCGGATCACCTGCTTCGCCATCGGCGTCAGCGCGTCGACGGCGCCGTAGCCGTAATCGATCCGCGCCTGCGGATCGAGACCGAACAGCGGATTCTGCGCGGCGCTGTGCCCGGAATCCGAGCTGATCACCGCGAAGCCCTGATTCAGCGCGTTGGTCAGCGGCCCGCCGCCGCCGATCTCGCCGGTCGCGGTCACGACGTTGCCGTCGAGCCCGCCGTTGGCCTGGTAGAAGAAGCGGCCGTTCCACGCTTTCGGCAAACGCATCTCGAAGCCGATCGCATAGGTGTTGCCGTCCACCCCGCTCACGCGCTGGTTCATCTTGCCTGCGATCACGCAGTGCTCGGCGACCGGCTTGCCGGCCACCGTCAGCGTGCCGGCCGCGGCGGTCGTCACCGACGTGAACGACGTGTTCGCATACGCGAGCTTCGCGGCGAGCGCGTCGCAGGTCTGCGCCATCGTGGCCGGCGTCGCGGCGCTCAGGTGCGTGGGCGGAGCGCTGATCGAATCGTCGCCGCCGCAACCGGCGAGCAGGGCAGCGGCGGACAACGGCGCAATACAGAGGAATGCAGATTTCCTGTTCAAGATAACTCCCGTTGGGTTCGTCACGCCGGTGAATCAGAACATGTGCCGCATGCCGACCATCGCGCCGAGCTGCCCCATCCCCGCGCCGGGTGTCGTGCCGGGCCCGCCGCCGCTGACCGAATAGCGTGCATGCTCGCTGTTCCACAGATACGACGATTGCGCGTAGACGGCCGTGCGCTTGGTCAGCAGATAGGTCGCGCGCAGCGTGGCCATCGTCGCGCGCGTGTCGTGCGCGCTGTTGACGATCCGGTAGCCTTCGCCGTCGACGATGAAATCGGGCTTCACCGCATACGACGCGCCGACGAAGAACAGGTCGGAATGCGCGCCCGCCGCGGCCGGCGAGCCGGTCGACACGCGCCGCCCGATCCAGCCCGCGCCGATCTTCGCGCCGGCCGCCTGCGCATACGCGCTCACGTGCGTGCGCGCATCCTTGCCGCCGCTGCTGGTAAAGGGAACGGGCGCCACGCCGTCGAAGAAGTTGGCGGCCGCGCCGGTGCCGCCGCGCTGTTCCTCGTACGACGCCGCCGCACCGAAGTACGCGCTGTCGTACTTGAGCATCACCGACCAGTTGCGGCACTGCACCGCGTCGCCCGGCACCTGCCCCGCGCACGTGCCCTGCCCCGGCGAATTGCCGGTGCCCGCGCCGTCGCGGCCGAACGAATAGGCGGCGCCGAGCGTCACGCCGCGATACGTGCCGAGGTAGGTCACCGCGTTGTCGGCACGGCCGTTCGGCACGTACGCGTCAAACGAGCCGAGCCCGTAGATGTCGGGGCCGATGATGTCCGCGCCCTGCAGCGCGAGGTACGTCATCGTGTACTGGCGGCCGAACGCGAGCGTGCCGAAGCCGCTCTTCAGCCCGACGAACGCCTGCCGCCCGAACAGCCGGCCGCCCTGCCCGAGATCGCCGCCGCGCACGTTGAAGCCGCTTTCGAGCGTAAACACCGCCTGATAGCCGCCGCCGAGATCCTCGGTGCCGCGCAGCCCCCAGCGCGACGGCAGCTCGCCCGTCACGCCCGGCATCCGCACCACGTGATCGCCGGCCGCGTTCGCGTGCGACACGAATTCGACGCCCGTATCGATGATCCCGTACAGCGTCACGCTCGACTGCGCGTGCGCGCCCGGCGCGGCGAGTGCGCAGCACGCGCCGGCGGCCAGCAGGCCGTTCCTTGTCTTCGTCTTCATTTCGTTGCGTCTCCAGACCATGTTGAATCGCGCGCTCTGACGGCGCGCATTGAAAAATCGAACCCTCAGTCGCCCGCTTGCGGGCGGCGAATCAGCACGAACGCAGCGAAAGCCGCGACGAGCGTGACCGGGATGCTCGCGCCGATCACGACCGGCGCGCTGCGGCCCGCGGCCAGCAGCGTCGCGGCCGCGAGCGGCCCGACGACGGAGCCGAGCCGGCCGACCGCCACCGCCGCGCCGACGCCGGTGCCGCGCATCGCGGTCGGGTAGTAGATCGCCGCGAGCGCATACAGCACCGACTGCCCGCCGACGACGAACATCCCCGCCGCGAACGCGGCGGCCGCGAGCGACCCGAAACCCGGCGCGGCCGCGAGCGCGGCCAGCGACAGCACGATCCCGACGTACATCCCGCCGACCACGCGCGACGCGCGCATCCGGTCGAGCGCCGCGCCGATGCCGAGCGCGCCGAGCCCCGCGCCGACGTTGAACGCGATCTGCACGAGGCCGACGTGCGCGCGGTCGAGCCCGCGCGAGGCCATCAGCGACGGCAGCCAGTTCAGCAGGAAGTAGAGGACGATCAGCGTGCAGAAGTAGCTGACCCACAGCGCGACCGTCGACGTCGTGCGGCCGTCGCCGAATAGCGTGCGGGCGACGCTCGCGCGCGCGGCCTGCGTGCCGGCGACGTCGAGATACGCGCGCGATTCCGGCAGGAACCACACCAGCAGCGGCACGAGCAGCAGCGGCCCCACGCCGCCGACGTAGAAGATGTGCCGCCATTCGGTGTCGCCGGCGAGCAGCACGCCGATCACCGATGCGATCACGCCACCGAACGGGATTCCGCAGTACATCGTCGCGACCGCGCTGCTGCGCGAGCGCGGCTCGACCGCTTCGGACGACAGCGCGATCAGGTTCGGCATCGCGCCGCCGAGGCCGATGCCGGTCAGCACGCGCACGACGACGAGCATCGCGAACGTCGATACCTGCGCGGTCGCGATCGACAGCAGCCCGAACAGCACGACCGATGCGATCAGCACGCGCTTGCGGCCGATCCGGTCGGCGAGCCGCCCGCCGAGCATCGCGCCCGGCAGCAGCCCGAAGGTACCCGCGCTGAACGCGATGCCCATCTGCGACACGGTCAACCCGAATTCGCGCGCCATCCGCGGCGCGGCGACGCCGACCGACTGCAGGTCGAGCCCTTCGAGGAGTGCGATCGCGAAACACAGCGCGAGCGTGGTCGCGACCGTGGATTTTTCGGCAACGTAAGTGTTCATGTCTCCAGTCCCATGTCTTTGTAGTCGGTCGGCCGTGTAACGACCGCCGCGCGCCACCGCCGGCCAGTGGCGGTTCGGCGCGCGAGGTGTCGTATGAACGGCCGCCTTTATCAGGCAACCTGATTCACTGGCCGAAAGAGCGCCTGCCGGTGTCGTGGCCGGCCGGTCGTTGTGCCTGCTGGTTGCTTACTGCTGTAACTGCTCGCGCGTGCTGCCTACGCGTAAATCACGTCGGGATCGCGCCGCGCCGGGTCGTACAGCGCGTCGATCGTCGCCGCGCGATGCTTCTGCACGGCCGCCTGGTTCAGCGAACCCTTGTCGGTCACCTCGCCGAGATCGAGCGACGGCGGCGTGTCGATCAGCTTGATCCGCGCGACGAACGTCGACCCGCCGCTCGCATTCCGGTTCAACGCAGCCAGCCACGCCGCGAACGCCGCGCGCACGGCCGGCGCGCGCAGCACGTCGGTCACCGAGGCATCCGCGGCGAGCCCTGCCAGCGCCCGGCACGCGTCGACGCGCGGAAACACCAGCAAGCCGATGTCGTCGCGATTGATCCCGGTGACGACCACGTCCTGCACGTACGGCGCACCCGTCGACACCGCATGCGCGCGCAACGGCCCGACGCTCACGAACGTGCCGCTGCTCAGCTTGAAATCCTCGGTCAATCGCCCGTCGAACAGCAGCCCGAGTTCCGGCCGCTCCGGATCGGCAAAGACGCCCGCGTCGCCGCTGCGGTAATAGCCTTCTTCGTCGAACACGTCGCGCGGATCGACGTCCGCGTGCCAGTAGCCGCGCATTACGTTCGGCCCCTTGAAGCGCAGTTCGTGCTTGCCGCCGCACGGCACGAGCTTCGCGTCGCAGCCGGGCGCGGGCAGCCCGATATAGCCGGCGCGCATCAGCGGGCCGGTCGTGAACAGGCACGACGGCGACGCCTCCGTCATCCCGAGGCCGGCCATGATCCGGATACGCTCGCCGCAATGCGCTTCGGTCACGCGGTCGAGCCGGTCCCACGCGGCCTGCGACAGCCCCGCGCCGCCGAAGAAATACAGCTTCACGCGCGAGAAGAACGTGTCGCGCAATTCGGCATCGCGTTCGAGCGCGGCGGTCAGTTCCTCCCAGCCCTTCGGCACGTTGAAGTAGATCGTCGGGGCGATCTCGCGCAAATTGCGCACGGTTTCGTCGAAGCGGCCGGGCATCGGGCGGCCGTCGTCGATATACAGCGTGCCGCCGTTGTACAGCGCGATGCCGAGGTTGTGGCTGCCGCCGAACGTGTGATTCCATGGCAGCCAGTCCACCAGCACCGGCGGCTCGCGCGTGAGTTCCGGCATCGTCTGGCGCAGCATCTGCTGGTTGCTGCACAGCATCCGGTGCGTGGTCGGCACGGCCTTCGGTTGCTTCGTCGAACCGGACGTGAACAGGATCTTCGCGAGATGGTCGGGGCCGATCGCCTCGTGGATCGCGTCGATCGTGCGCGGTGCGGTGGCGAGCAGGCGCGACAGCGGCACCGCGCGATCCTCTGCATCAACATCGGCATCGCGCGCGACGATCAGCGCCGCATCGGCCGGCAACGTCGCGTCGAGCGCCCGCGCGAACGGCGCGCGTTCCGCGACGAACACCGCGCCCGGCCGCAGCACGCCGAGCGTATGACGCAGCTTTCCGTAGTCGGTCGACACCAGCGAATACGCGGGCGAGATCGGCGAGTACGGCACGCCGGCCAGCATCGCCGCGAACATCAACTGCAGGTGCTCGAGATCGTTGCCGGACAGCACCGCGAGCGGACGCTCGGCCGACAGCCCGAGATCGACGAGGCCCTGGCCGAGCGCGCGGGCACGTTCGAGCATCTGCGCATAAGTGATCTCGATCCAGTTCCCGTCGGCGCCGCGCCGCGCGGCCAGCACGCGGTCGGGGTGCGCTTGCGCGCCCCGCACGAGGCAGTCGGTGACGCGCGTCGGGTAATCGCCGAGCGGCTCGCGCGAACGCAGGTACCAGGTACCGTCGTCGGCGCGGCGAATCTCGGCCGCGCCAACGGCGACGGCGGCCGCGCGATAGCGCACGGCGTCGGCGTGTTGACCGACCTGAAGCGGCGCCTTCTCTGCATTCATCGTCGGCTCGCTCATATCGGATAGTGGCGCGGCGTGGTCTGCACGGTGATCCAGCGCAGCTCGGTGAATTCGGCGATCGACGCACGGCTGCCGAAGCGGCCGTAGCCGCTCGCCTTCGTGCCGCCGAACGGCATCTGCGCTTCGTCGTGCACGGTCGGCCCGTTGACGTGGCAGATTCCCGATTCGATCCGTCGCGCGACCGCCATCGCACGTGCGATATCGCGGCTGAACACGCTCGCCGACAGCCCGAATTCGCTGTCGTTCGCCAGCGCGACCGCCTCGTCGTCGCTGTCCGCGCGCAGGATCGCGACGACCGGTGCGAACGATTCCTCGCGATAGAGCCGCATGCCGGGCATGACGCCGTCGACGATCGCGGGCTGCATCGTCGCACCCTCCACACGGCAGCCGAGCGGCAATTGCGCGCCCTGCGCACGCGCATCCTCGACCAGCGACGCCGCGCGCGCGGCGGCCGACGCATCGACCATCGTGCCGAGCGAATGGCCGACCAGCGGATCGCCGGCGATCAACGTGCGCGCCTTCGCGGCGAGCCGTTCGACGAGCGCATCGGCGATCGGCCGCGCGACGATCACGCGCTCGGTCGACATGCAGATCTGCCCCTGGTTGAAAAATGCGCCGAACGCGATCGCGTCGACGGCCGCGTCGAGATCGGCATCGTCGAGCACCAGCACCGGCGCCTTGCCGCCGAGTTCGAGCAGCACGGGTTTCAGGTGCGCGGCGGCGTGGCGCGCGATGATGCGGCCGACGTGCGTCGACCCGGTGAAGTTGATCCGCTTCACGTGCGGATGCGCGATCATCCGCTCGACGAGTTCGGGCGCGTCGGCCGCCGCGTGCGTGATCACGTTGACCACGCCGGCGCCGAGCCCCGCTTCGTCCAGCACCTCGCCGATCAGCGCGTGCACGCCCGGGCACGCCTCGGACGCCTTCAGCACGACCGTGTTGCCGCATGCGAGCGGCATCGCCAGCGCACGCGTGCCGAGGATCACCGGCGCGTTCCACGGCGCGATGCCGAGCACCACGCCGCACGGCACGCGCATCGCGAGCGCGAGATTGCCCGGTACGTCGGACGGGATCACGTCGCCGTCGATCTGCGTCGTCATCGACGCGGCCTCGCGCAGCATGTTCGCCGCGAGCGTCACGTTGAAGCCGAGCCAGCCGGGCGTCGCGCCGGTTTCGGCCACGCCGGTCGCGATGAACGCGTCGATGCGCGCATCCATCAGGTCGGCCGCCTTCAGCAGCCGGCGGCGGCGCTCGGTCGGCGCAAGCGCCGCCCATGCGGGGAACGCGCGGTGCGCGGCGTCGATCGCCGCGTCGGCGTCGGCCACGCCGGCCGCCGGCGCGCGTGATGCGAGCGCGCCGGTCGCGGGGTTGAAGCGGTCGAAGGTGCGCCCGTCGCGGGCGTTGCACCACTCGCCGCCGATCAGCATCCGTCTGTCTGTCATGTCGTCTCCTGCCTTGCCTGTCTCTTGCGATTACGCCGGCGATGATGCCGGCGGCTGCGTCGGCGCTTGTCTCAGCGCTTGTATGCCTGCAGGCCCGGCTTGATCGTCTTGTCGTCGAGGAATTGCTTCAGCCCCTGCTCGCGGCCGCGCTCCGGATCGCGCAGTTGCGCCTGGTCGAGCTTCGCATACAGGTAATCCTCGCACTGTTCCCACGTGAGTTCGCGCGAACGCTTGAAGCCGTGCTTCGCCGCGCGCAGCACGACCGGGTTCTTGTCCATCAGCCGCGCGGCGAGCGCGATCGTCGCGTCGCGCAGTTCGGCGAGCGGCACGCTGCTGTTCACGAGGCCCATTTCCGCCGCCTCCGCGCCGGTGAACGTGTCGCCGGTCATGATGTAGTGCAGCGCGCGACGATGCCCGACCGTGTCCGCCATCGCCTTGCTGACGAGGTTGCCCGGCGGGATGCCCCAGTTGATCTCCGACAGCCCGAACACCGCGTCGTCCGCCGCGATCGCGAGGTCGCACGCGACGAGCGGCGAGAACCCGCCGCCGAAGCACCAGCCGTTCACCATCGCGATGGTCGGCTTGTTGTACATCCGCAGGCGGCGCCACTGCCATTCCGATGCGTCGCGGCGCACTTTTTCCTGCAGCGCGTCGGAGCCGCCGTCGATCTCGCGAAAATATTCCTTCAGATCCATGCCGGCCGTCCACGCGGCGCCCGCGCCGGTCAGCACCAGCACCTTTGCCTCGTCGTCGAACTCGACCGCGTCGAGGACTTCCAGCATCTCCCGGTTCAGCGTCGGGCTCATGGCGTTGCGCTTCTCGGGGCGATTCAGCGTGACCCACGCGATGCCGGCCTCCACTTTCACTTCAACGGTCTGCCAGCGGTTGTCGTACTTGCTCATGTCTGTTCCTGTCGTTCGTTTCCAGTGCGATTCGGTGCGCAGCCTGCATGCTGCGGACGACTTCATTTAATATCAGGCTACCTGATATTGCAAGCGGCACGAGCGCCGGTGTAAACCCGGAGCGGAACGCGGAGAAAGCGCGGGGGAAATCAGGGCGCGGTCGGGCGAACGCCCGATGGCGCGGACGCAGCGAGCGCGGGCCTGGCGGGCCTGCGTCGTGAAAACGGGGAAGCGGTCAGCCGCGCAGGTTGCGCGAGAACAGTTCGAGCGCGCGCTGCACGTGCGCGGCGTCGTCGGCCGAGATGTCGCCGAGCATGCGTGCCTCGACCGGCCGCAGCGCGGCTTCGCATTCGCGCAGCATCGCCGCGCCTGCATCGGTCAGCGTCAGCAGGATGATGCGGCCATGCGACGGGTCGGCTTCGCGCGTGACGAAACCGCGGGCGGCCATCACGCTCATCACCTCGTTCGCCGATTGCGGCGTGATCCACGAGCGCTCGGCCAGCTGCGCGTTCGACGATGCGCCGCGCGCCTCGAGCACCGACAGCGCCGTGTATTGCGCGAGCGTGATGCCGAGCGGCGCGAGTGCGTCGGTCATGTGGCGGCGCAGCAGCCGGTCGAGGCCGCCGATCACGTAGGTCAGGCGCTGCTGCACGCGCGCTTTCGGCTTGTCGCCCGGCATGTGGGCGGCGTCCTTCGCGGCGGGTTTCGAACGGGTGGGCTTGGTCGGGGTGGAACTCATGGCGCGTGCTGGATGGAATTGCGGGCCATCTTACCAGCAGGTCGGGGAGAAGAAAGGCGTGTTCGGGCAGACGGGCAGCCGCCGCGCGTTCGCGCATGCGCGGCGGAGCGCCGGCATGAGCGTGAAGCCCGCCGCGTCAGCGCGATCCCATGGACGGGAACCCGGATGCGGCGGCCAGGCGATCAACCACGCGGCGTGCCCGCGAACCGTGCGGTCGGCAGCCCCACGTGCCGCGTTTGCGCGACGAACACGCCGCCCGCGTGCGCGTCGCTCGCCAGCGCATCGTCGCTCAGGTCAACACGCGCACTCGTCACATACAACCGGCCGTCACCATCAAGCGCCACACAGCTCGGCTGCGCGGTCGGCACTTCAACGCGATCCGTCTCGATCCCGTCCGGCCCATAGCGCACCACGCGCCGCCCACCCCACTGCGCATTCCACAACCCGCCGTCGCGATCGACGATCGAGCCGTCCGGGTCGCCGTCTACATCCGTCAGCCGCGCGAACGGCCGCACATTGGCCACATCGCCACCCGCGCGGTAATCGCACACGAAAATCTCGCGCACCAGCGAATCGCAGAAATACATCTTCGAACCATCCGGCGAGAATCCGATGCTGTTCGCGATCGCGGCCGGCGGCAACGCGAGCCGTTCGAGCGTGAGGTCGGAATTGAGCCGATAGAACCCGCCGACCGCACGCGGCGGCTCGGCGCCTTCGTCCTTCATCCCGAACACGAACGCGCCGGCCCCGTCGCAGCGCCCGTCGTTCAGCCGCGTGGGCAGTTCAGGCTCGACGTCGACGATCCGCGTGAACGCGCCGCTGCGCAGATCGAAAAACGCGAGATGGGTCGCGAGCCCGACCAACAGCACGTCCGGATCGTCGGTCAGCGCGAAGCATGCGAGCCGCTCGGGCATCGCCCATTGCACGAGGTCCGAGCCATCCGCCGGGCAGCGCCACAGCCGCGCGCCTTCGATGTCCACCCAGTACAGGGTGTGCGTCCTGTCGCACCACGTCGCGCCTTCGCCGAGCGTGTTGCGGCTGTCGGCCAGCAGCGTCGCCGACGCGGCCGGATGAGTCTGTTGCATGCCGTCTCCCGATATCTGATCTGTCGCGTTCGCGGGCGGCCGCGCCATCACCGAAGTCAGATCTTCATCGCGCGCCGCTGGTTGCGACGATACTGGTCGAACAGCACCGCGAGCAACAGAATTCCGCCGCGTATCAGATATTGGTAAAAGGTCGGCACGTTCAGCAGACTCATTGCGTCCTGCACGGAGCCCATGATCAGCACGCCGACCAGCACGCCGGAGATCGTCGCGACGCCGCCCGTCAGCGACACGCCGCCGAGCACGCACGCGGAGATCACGCCGAGTTCGAGGCCGACCGACGTCTTCGGATCGCCGAGGCTCATCCGCGACGCGAGCATCACGCCGGCGAAGCCGGTCACGAGCCCCTGCAGCACGAACACCGCGATCTTGATGCGCATCACCGGCAGCCCCGCGAGCAGCGCGGCCTCGCCGTTGCCGCCGACGGCCAGCACGTTCTTGCCGAACACCGTCTTGCGCAGCAGGAAGCCGAACACGACGAAGCCGACGATGTTGCTCCAGATCGGAAACGAGATGCCCAGGAACGACCCGCCGCCGAGATCGAAGAAGCGTTCTTCCGAGATCATCACCGCGTCGCCGTTCGACGTGATGAACGCGAGCCCGCGCACGACTTCCATCATCGCGAGCGTGACGATCAGCGAGTTGATCCGATAGCGCGCGATCAGCACGCCGTTCACGAGCCCGACCGCGCCGCCCGCGAGCACGCCGGCCGCGATCCCGAGCACGACGCTGTGCGTCGCGGTGATCAGCGTCGACGCGACGACACCCGAGAACGCGACGATCGACGCGACCGACAGGTCGACCTCGCCGAGCGCGAGCACGAACATCATCGTCACCGCGATCGAGCCGATCAGCGTGACCGACAGCAGCAGGCCCTGGATGTTGCGCGGCGTGAGGAAGTCCGGCACGGTCAGCGACAGCGTCGCGAACAGCACCAGAAACACCATCACGATGCCGGAGCGGTTGATCAGCTGCCACACGCCGCTGCGTGGTCGCACGGGCGTGGCCGCGGCGGCGGCATCCGGGGACGGGGAAGTACGTTGGGGTTGCATTGCCTGGCTCATATCAGTTCACTTGCTTTCCGGTTGAACAGCACGCCGCTAGCGCGGCAGCGCGAGCTTGATCAGTGCATCGGGCGTCGCGTGCGCCTTCGCAACCTCGCCCGCAATCCGTCCTTCCTTCATCACGACGATGCGGTCCGACACGCCGATCACCTCGGCCAGATCGCTCGACACGAGGATCACGGTGCGGCCCGCTTCCGCGAGTTCGTAGAACAGGTTGTAGATTTCCGCGCGCGCGCCGACGTCGATGCCGCGCGTCGGCTCGTCCATCAGGAACACGTCGATGCGCTCGGCCAGCCAGCGCGCGAGCACGACCTTCTGCTGGTTGCCGCCCGACAGCGCGCCGATCGGCGTGTCGCCGTCGCGGGTCTTGATCGCGAGCCGCTCGATGTATTTCTGCGCAAGCTCGCGTTCGCGTCGCCCGTCGAGCAGCACGCGCGCCGGGCTGAAATGACGGCGCGCGCTGATGTTCAGGTTGTCGGCCACCGACGCGATCGCGACGATGCCTTCCTGCTTGCGGTCTTCCGGGCACAGCGCGATGCCGGCGCGCACCGCGTCGCGCGGGCTGCCGAACGCCACCCGCTTGCCGTTCAGCTCGACGTGCCCGGCGCTCGGTCGCACGGCGCCGTACAGCAGCTTCATCAGCTCGGAGCGGCCCGCGCCGACGAGCCCGAAGAAGCCGACGATCTCGCCGCGCCGCGCGGTGAACGACACGGGCTCGGCCAGCCCCGGCCCCGCCAACCCTTTCGCTTCGATCAGTACGTCGCCGGCCGGGCGCGACCGGTAGCCGTACACGTCCTCGATCGAACGGCCGACCATGCAGCCGATCAGCCGGTCGCGGTCGAGATCGGCGACGGAATCGAACGTGTCGATGCGGCGGCCGTCGCGAAACACCGTCACGCGGTCGCACAGTTCGTAGACTTCCTCCATCCGGTGCGTGACGTAGATGATCGCGCGGCCTTCCGCGCGCAGCGCGCGGATGATCCGGAACAGTTGCGTGGTCTCGCGTGCGGACAGCGAACTCGTCGGTTCGTCGAACGCGATCACGCGCGCATGGCGCATCAGCGCCTTGCCGATCTCGATCATCTGGCGCTGGCCGATCGACAGATATTTCACCGGGATGCCCGGATCGATGTGCTCGCCGAGCCGCTCCAGCGCATCGAGCGCGCGTGCCGCGAGCGTGCGCTCGTCGACCACGCCGAGCCGGCTCGGCAATTGCCCGAGCATCAGGTTTTCCGCGACCGTCAGCTCGGGCACCAGATGCAGTTCCTGGTAGATGATCGCGATGCCGGCCTCGAGCGCCGCGCGCGTCGACGCGAAACGCTGCGCGGTGCCGTTCAGCGTCAGCGTGCCGGCCTGCGGCTGGTTCACACCGGACAGCACCTTCAGCAGCGTCGATTTACCCGCGCCGTTCTCGCCCATCAGCCCGTGCACTTCGCCCGCGCGCACCGACAGCGACACCGCGTCGAGCGCACGCACGCCCGGAAACGTCACGGTGATGCCGTCGAGCGCGAGCAGCGGGCCGTCCGGCGGCGTACCCGCTTCGGCGTCGTGGCCGGACGCGGCCGTCATCGTCTGCATCGTCATTGCGTTCTCGCCTCGCCCCGCTCAGATACCGAGTTCGGCGCGCACGGCCTGCCAGTTCGCGCGCGTCATCAGCTTGCCGCTCGTCTGCGTGTCGGCCGGCGGCGTCTTGCCGTTGCGAATCCAGTCGACGAGGTTCTGCGTGCTGTCCTTGCCGTGGTTCGTCGAGCTGACCGCGATCGTCCCGTAGAAGCCGGTCGGCTCCTTCTTCTGGAATTCGGCGAACGCCTCGCCCGCGCCGTTGATGCCGACGCCGATCACATCGGCCGCCGGGATGTGCAGCTGTTCGGTCGCGCGCACCGCGCCGAGCACGGTTTCCTCGTTCAGCGCGTAGATCACCCATTTCTTCACGTTCGGATGGCGCGCGAGCACCGGTGCCGCCGCGCTGAAGCCGCCTTCGTCGTCGGTCGTCTTCTGCGGCGCGTCGAAGATGTTCTCCTTGCGGAAGCCGTTCGCGAGCAGCGCCTGCGTCGCGCCGTCGGTGCGCAGCTTCGCGGTCGGCAGCTCGTAGTTGGTGATGCGCAGCGCGCCGACTTCCTCCGGCTTCCAGCCGCGCCGCTTCATCTCGTCGGAGATCGCCTGGCCGACCTGGTTGCCGATCTTGGTCGCCGACATCCCGAGGTGCGGCACGTTCGGCAGCGGCTTGCCGCTCGAATCGACGAGCTGGTCGTCGACCGTCACGAACTTCATGTTGTAGCGCTTCGCGCGCGATGCGATCGCCGGCCCGAGACGCACGTCCGGCGCGCAGATCACGAAGCCCTGCGCGCCTTGCGAGCCGAGGTTGTCGATCGCGGCCAGCACCTTCTCGCCGTCCGGCGTGCCGATCTTCACGACCGAGAAGTTCTCCTTCTGGCCGAGCGCGGACGCGGCGTTCTGCTCGTTGATGAACCACGCCTGCTCGGGCATCTTCACGAGGAAGCCGATCTTCAGCGGCGCGTCGGCGTGCGCGGCGCCCGTCATCCCGAGCGGCGCGATGCAAAGCGCGGCCAGCAGCGCGCGCAGGGTGTGTCGACGGATCGTGTGAGTCGTGCGGTTCATGGGTGTCTCCTTTGTACCGGCTGATGCCGTGATGTGTGCCGTAATCAATCATTCGTCGTGCGCGCTTCGCCGTACCGAAGCGCGCACGCAGGTTCAGCGGCCGAACGCGTCGGTCTGCACGCGCCGGCCGAACAGGAAGGCATCGGCGACGAGCCGCAGCGGCCGCACGTCGACGTCGCTTTCGCCACGCGCGATCAGCGCGTGGAAGTGCGCATACAGCGCCGGGTACTCGCGCTCCGGCCCGATCTCGACCGGCTCGCCCGCGATCGACAATTGCGCGCCGCCGCGGCTGATCGCGAGCACGCCGTCGGCCGTGTCGACCGCGATCTCCCATTGCTCGACCGGGCCGTGGCGCCAGTCGAATTCCGCGTGCACCGGCACGCCGTCGGTATCCGCGCAATCGAGTTCGGCCGCGATCGGCGTCTGCACGTCGCTCGGCACGATGAGCGTCGCCTCGCGCAGCACGAGCTCGCGCGGCAGGATGCGCGTGACGATCGACAGCGCGTTGATGCCGGGATCGAACACGCCGAGGCCGCCCGGCTCCCAGATCCACTGTTGCCCCGGATGCCAGCGCCGCACGTCTTCCTTCCAGCGCACCTGCACCGCGCGGATCGTGCGTTGCGCAAGCCACACACGCGCCGGCTCGACCGCGCTCGCGCAGCGCGAATGCCAGGTCGCGAACAGCGTGAGGCCGCGCTCGCGGGCCAGCGCATCCAGCGCGGCCACTTCGCCGAGCGTCGCGCCCGGCGGCTTCTCGAGCATCACGTGCTTGCCGGCTTCGAGCGCCGCGCGCGCCTGTGCGTAGCGCACCTGCGGCGGCGCGCACAGCGACACCGCGTCGAGTTCGGGCTCGGCGGCCAGCAGCGCACGCAGATCGGGATAGTTGCGCACCCCCGCGACTTCCGCATGGCGGCTCGCGCAGGCGGTCAGCGCGAAGCCCGGCTCGGCGGCGATCGCCGGCAGATGCTGGTCGCGCGCGATCTTGCCGATCCCGACGACACCCAGCGAAATCGGATCACTCATCCTGCATGTCTCCTTCGTGAATCGCTCAGCGCGCCCAGCGCAGCACGAGCGGATCGAGCCGGCGCGCGATCGCGAGCAATTCCGCGCGCGTGTCCGGGTGCAGTTCCGGCATCGGATGCCGCGGCCGCTCGCACGCGATCACGCCGCCTTCGCGCATCAGCGCCTTCGCGGTGAGGATCCCGGACTGGCGGTTCTCGTGATTGATCAGCGGCAGCCATGCCTGGTAATGCGCGAACGCATCGTCGTGCCGCCCTTCGCGGAATGCTTCGAGGATCGGCCGGATGCCGTCCGGGAAGCCGCCGCCCGTCATCGCGCCGGTCGCGCCCGCATGGAGATCGGCGAGCAGCGTGATCGCCTCCTCGCCGTCCCACGGCCCCTCGATCGCGTCGCCGCCGAGCCGGATCAGTTCGCGCAGCTTGTTCGCGGCGCCCGGCGTCTCGATCTTGAAGTACGCGACCTGCTCGATCTCGCGAGCCATCCGCGCGAGGAACGGCGCGGACAACGCGGTGCCGCTCGCGGGCGCATCCTGAATCATGATCGGGATGTCGATCGCATCCGACACGCGCGCGAAGAAATCGAAGATCTGCGCTTCGGGCACGCGGAACGTCGCGCCGTGGTACGGCGGCATCGCCATCACCATCGCCGCGCCGAGCTGCTGCGCGCGCAGGCTGCGCGCCGCGCACACCTGCGTGCTGTAGTGCGACGTCGTGACGATCACCGGCACCCGGCCGGCCACGTGCTCGAGGATCGTGCGCGTGAGCACGTCGCGTTCGTCGTCGGTGATCGCGAACTGCTCGGAGAAGTTCGCGAGGATGCACAGCCCGTCCGAGCCGGCGTCGATCATGAAATCGACCGCGCGCTTCTGGCTCGCGAGGTCGAGCTCGCCGGTGTCGGTAAACGTCGTCGGAACGACGGGAAAAATGCCGCGATGGCGCGGCGTGCTGCTCGATGTCATGGTTCGCGTCCTGCTTCGGCCCGGTTGTCACCGGCCGTCATGCGTTCACGGTTTCATGAAGCGCGGACCGGGAAGGCCCGCAACCGGCGGCGGCGCATGTCGCGCCGCCCGCCTGCTCAATGCGAATGGCTCGGCACGTCCGCGCCGCGCGTGCCGACCAGGAAGTCGAGGTCGCACCCCTCGTCGGCCTGCAGCACGTGATCGATATACAGCCGCGCGTAGCCGCCCTTGCCGAGCTGGCCGGCCACGCCCGGCGCCGCGGTCGGATCGACGTCCGACAGGCGGCGTTGCAGTTCCTCATCCGTAATGTCGAGATGCAGCGTGCCGGCCTCGCAGTCGAGTTCGATCCAGTCGCCGTTGCGCACCGCGGCGAGCGGCCCGCCGGCGGCCGCTTCCGGTGCCACGTGCAGCACGACCGTGCCGTACGCGGTGCCGCTCATCCGTGCGTCGGAAATCCGCACCATGTCCTTCACGCCCTGGCGCAGCAGCTTCGGCGGCAGCCCCATGTTGCCGACCTCGGCCATGCCCGGATAGCCGCGCGGCCCGCAATTCTTCAGCACCATCACCGAGCTCGCATCGATGTCGAGCGCTTCGTCGTTGATCGTCGCCTTGTAGTGGTCGAGGTTCTCGAACACCACCGCGCGGCCGCGATGCTTGAGCAGTTCGGGGCTCGCCGCCGACGGTTTCAGCACCGCGCCGCGCGGCGCGAGATTGCCGCGCAGGATGCAGATGCCGCCGTCCGCGATCAGCGGCCGGTCGAGCGGGCGGATCACCTCGTCGCCGTAGTTCGGCGCTTCGCGCACGTTGTCCCACAGCGACTTGCCGTTCACCGTGAGCGCATCCGGATGCGGCAGCAGCCCGCCTTCGCCGAGCCGGCGCAGCACGGCCGGCAGCCCGCCCGCGTAATAGAACTCCTCCATCAGGAAGCGCCCCGACGGCATCAGGTCGACGATCGTCGGCGTGTCGCGGCCGATGCGCATCCAGTCTTCCAGTTCGAGCGGCACGCCGATGCGGCCGGCGATCGCCTTCAGGTGGATCACCGCGTTGGTCGAGCCGCCGATCGCCGCGTTCGTGCGGATCGCGTTCTCGAACGCCGCGCGCGTCAGGATCTTCGACAGCACGAGCCCTTCGAGCGCCATCTCGACGATGCGGATGCCCGACATGTGCGCGAGCACGTAGCGACGCGAATCGACCGCCGGAATCGCCGCGTTGTGCGGCAGCGCGACGCCGAGCGCCTCGGCCATGCACGCCATCGTCGACGCGGTGCCCATCGTGTTGCAGGTGCCGGCCGAGCGCGACATCCCGGCTTCGGCCGACAGGAAGTGATGCACGTCGATCTCGCCGGCCTTCAGCGCTTCGTGCAGCTGCCACACGGCCGTGCCCGAACCGATGTTCTTGCCCTCCAGCTTGCCGTTCAGCATCGGGCCGCCCGACACGACGATCGCCGGCACGTCGCAGCTTGCCGCGCCCATCAGCAGCGCCGGTGTCGTCTTGTCGCAGCCGGCGAGCAGCACGACCGCGTCGATCGGGTTGCCGCGAATCGCTTCCTCGACGTCCATCGACGCGAGGTTGCGCGTGAGCATCGCAGACGGCCGCAGGTTCGATTCACCATTCGAGAACACCGGGAACTCGACCGGGAAACCGCCCGCTTCCGAGATCCCGCGCTTCACGTGCTCGGCGAGCTTGCGGAAGTGCGCGTTGCACGGCGTCAGTTCGGACCACGTGTTGCAGATGCCGATGATTGGCCGGCCGTCGAATTCGTGATCGGGAATGCCCTGGTTCTTCATCCAGCTCCGGTACATGAAGCCGTTCTTGTCGTTCGTGCCGAACCATTGGGCGGAGCGCAGCCTGGGTTTTGTTGCCGACATCGTCAGTCCTGTGGTGACGGGATACCGGCGCAGTCTAGGCAGAATTTTGATAACTGGCTAATGACGATTTAGGCGATTACGATATCGATTCCGATATCGATATAAACCCGTACGATGACCGAAGCCAGCCCGTGGGGAAACCGCGCCCGTCTGAAGACGCGCCAGTTGCTGCTGCTCGTCGCGCTCGCCGACGAAGGCAGCATCCACCGCGCGGCGGCCGCGCTGAACATGACGCAGCCGGCCGCGTCGAAGCTGCTGCGCGAACTGGAGGAGTCGATCGGCGCGGTGCTGTTCGAGCGCCTGCCGCGCGGGATGCGGCCGACGTTGTACGGCGACGCGCTGATCCGCCACGCGCGCGCCGCGCTCGGCAGCCTCGACCAGGCGCGCGAGGAGCTGGCCGCGCTGAAGGCCGGCCATCTCGGCCACGTGGCGGTGGGGGCGATCACGTCGCCGGCCCTGCGGCTCGTGCCGCCGGCCGTCGCCGCGGTAAAGGGTACGCATGCGGGCCTGCACGTGTCGGTCGAGATCGACACCAGCAACGTGCTGCTCGAACACCTCGCGCAGGAAAAGATCGACATCGTGCTCGGCCGGCTGTCCGCCGAGCACGACAAACTGCGCCTGCGTTATGAGCCGCTGACCGGCGAATCGGTAGCCGCCGTCGTGCGAACCGGCCATCCGCTGCTCGCGCAAGCGCCGGTTGCGCTCGCCGACGTGCAGCGCGCCGCGTGGGTCGTGCCGCCGGCCGGCAGCGTGCTGCGGCACCGCTTCGAACTCGTGTTCCAGCGCGCGAGCCTCGCGCCGCCGGCGAATCTCGTCGAAACCTCGGCGCTGCTGTTCATCACGCAACTGCTCGAACAGAGCGACATGATCGCGGTGCTCGCCGAGGACGTCGCGCGCTACTACGCGCGGCACGGCATCGTCACGGTGCTGCCGCTGGAGATGGATTGCCGGATGGACGATTTCGGGATCATCACGCGCACCGACAGGCTGCATTCGCCGGCGGTGACGGTGATGGTGGAGGCGATTCGGGCGGCGGCGCGGGAGGTTTACGGCGTCGGGCTATGACGACGCAGCCGCGGTTTCCTACGCCGCGTCAACCTCGATCACCGGCTCACAGCGAATCGGAAAATTGACCGAATTCGCGATATAGCACTTCGCATGCGCATCGTGATGCAGATGCGCCGCGCGTTCGCGATCGTCGCCGACCCGGATCGTCACCTGCGGGCGCAACACGATTTCGGTGAAGCGCCCCGCTGCGCCGCTGTCGAGCAGCGTGCCTTCCGCGTGGTCGACATAGGCCAGCACGCGGATGCCGGCCTCCGAACACAGGTGCAGATACCACAGCTTGTGGCATGCCGATGCCGACGCGAGCAGCAGGTCTTCGGGGTTCCAGCGCGCCGCGTCGCCGCGGAACGCCGGGTCCGACGAGCCCGGGATATCCGGCTTGGAACCGGCCCGGATCACATGATCGCGGCCGTACTCGCGATACCCCGACGTGCCGGTGCCGCGATTACCCGTCCACTCCACTACGACGCGATACTGGTGTTCGCCCGATGCCATCTCGCTCTCCATTGATGTCGGTTGCCTGACCGGGGCCGGACGCCGTTGCGTGACGCCCGCCGGTGGCCATCATTGTGGCATCGCATAGCCATTTGGTATACCATTATTCCAAAATGACGAAACAGGCAGGCATGGAAGCCAAACTCGACTCCACGGCGGACGCGGTCGCCGCGTCGCTGCGCGACATGATCATCAACGGCGAGCTGGCGGCCGGCGAGCGGCTCGTCGAGCGCGATCTGGCCGAGCGGTTCGGCATCAGCCGGATTCCGATGCGCGAGGCGATCCAGCGGCTGGAACGCGAAGGCTTGCTCGACATCTTCAGGAATCGCGGCGCGGTCGTGCGCATGCTGAGCGTGTCGGATGTGCAGGAAATCTACGATCTGCGCGTGCTGCTCGAAGGCGATGCGATCTACCGCAGCGTGAAGCGGCTCGACGACGAAACGCTCGCGCGCGCCGAACTCGTGCATCGGCTGCTCGGCGATGCAACCGTGCCGCGCCGGCAGGGCGAGCTGAACCGCGAATTCCATGCGTTGCTGTATTCGTGCTGCGGCAACGCGCGGCAATTGAAGTCGATCGCCGAACTGCGCGGCCAGGTCGAACGTTACGAGCGCCTGCAGGCCACGCTGCTCGCGGATACGCCGTCGTTCCAGGTCGAGCACGACGACATCCTGCAGGCATGCCTCGAACGCAATGCGCGCGGCGCCCGCGCGATGACCGTCGCGCATCTCGATTCGGCCCGACGCATCGTGCTGCGGCTCGTCGAAGGCGGCTGAGGCCGGCGCGTGGCGCGTGTACGTCACGTGCGCCGGCCGGCGCGGCGATCGACGCTATTCGATCTGGGTCCCGATACGCAGCTGATTACGAACGGCCGTCACGCCGGTGACCTGCTGCGCCGCATTGACCGCCAGCGGAATCTGCACGTTGTCCGTCACGGTGCCCGACAACGTCACCGTGCCGTCGGCCGCACGAATCAGGATGCGGCTCGAATCGAGCCCGCGCGTGCGCGCGAGCACCGCGGCCACGCGCTTGACGAGCAGCCGGTTCGATTTCCGTCTGGCCCGCGCCGTATCGCGGTTCGGCGCGGCGGTCCCGGCGACACCGGCATCGCTTCCCGCGTCGACGGCCGGCACGGTGGCGCGCGATGCCGACGGCTGGGCCAGCGCCGGCGCGGCGGGCGCCAGCAGCAACGCGGCGAGCATCAGTACAACCCGAGGGTTCGAATAAGTCATGGATGAGTTCCGCAACAGGATGGAGAACGAACTACACGCTGGCCGTTAAAGCCGCGCGCATCAGAACTGCGTGATCATGCCGACCGACACGCCGGTCACCGTGCGTCCGTCCGGTCGCAGCGACAGCCCGCCGATGTTGGTCTGATCCTTCTTGTAGGCCCCCGAGAAGCCGTTTCGATCGAACTACGCATACAGGCTGGTCCGCTTCGACAGGAAGTACTGCAGCATCGCGTACGACGTCAGCTTGCGGCCGTCCGCACCGCCGGTGTTCTTCAGGTTCTGCGCGAAGTCGTAATAGGTCGCGCCGGACAATTGCAGGAACGGCGTGACCTGATAGACGATCCCGACCGCCGGAATCCGGTCGCGCCGCTCCGGCGCGCCGGCCTTCGCGGCGCTGACGGCGAGATCGCTGTAGCTCAGGTAGAGCCGGGCCGGGCCGACCTGCCAGGTCGCACCGCCCATGATCGTGCGCGCCCATTGCGATGCGTCGGCGTTCCAGGTCGTCTGATAGGCGGCGCCGAGCAACAGCGTCCGGAACCGGTAGCTCGTGCCGACGGCAACGTTCGAGCCGGCGCGCTGATTGCCGGCGACCCCGCCGGGCGAATAGCTGCCGCGCACGGTCGCGCCGCCGAACGTGCCGACGTACTTGATCGTGTTGTTGAAGCGCGAATCGTTCGTGAAGAAGTTGCCGCCCCACACCACGCCGGGGATCGTCGACAGCGACTGCCCTTGCGCGGAATTCGGGTCGAGCGCAATGCCGATGTCCTCGAGCGCGTTCAGTTGCCGTCCGAACGTGACGCGGCCGTATGGGCCGCTCAGGCCGACATAAGCCATCTGCGAGAACAGCAGGCCGGGCGATTTCGCCAGCGCACCGGTGCCCGTCAGGAACCCGCTCTGCAGCATGAAGATCGCCTGCATGCCGCCGCCGAGATCCTCGGCGCCCTTGATGCCGAAAATGTTGCCCGATATCGCGTTGTTGTCGAACCCGATCTGACTCCCCCCTTTCACGCCATCGGTCCAGCGCACGCCCGCGCCGATGTAACCGAACAACGTCACGCTCGATTGCGCGACCGCGTCTGCTGCAACGCATGCCAACGCCGAAACCACGATGATTCGCTTCATGTGTCTCCATCCATATATTTCGTTTTACTTAGTGTTGCGACATCGCCTCGGTATGTTCCTGGTCGATGTGACAGCGTCGACCGGCTCGCGGAATCGCGTCGCGGCGATCCGCGCGGGCCGGCCGTCACGCGTTCGGGAAGCGCTAGCGGCGCGCTTCCGTCTGCGGGAACGGGTAGTCGAGCGTCGCGGCCGTATAGCCGATCCGCATCGCGTTGACGTGCAGCACGTCGCCGGGGCGCAACGGAATCACACGCCCCGCGTCGTACACGGACCAGGCCGGCGACACGGGCCGCTGATCGCCGAGATGGGCGAAGCGCGCACCGAGCTTCGGCGGCAGCATTTCGCCGGCGAGCCGTTCGAAGTCCCAGCTGAGCACGGTGTGCGAGAGGCGCGGCGCCGGGTCGTCGCGACGTTCGACCCAGTAGCCGATCGACGCGCCCTGGGTCGCGCATGCGATCGTCACGCCGCCCGGCGCCGGCCGGATCTCGGGGGTCGCCGTGGCGGGGGGCGCCGAGCCGCCGAGCCACATCCGCGAGATCATTTCGGGTTCCGGTATGCCACCCATGTCGCCGTAACGATCGGTCCACGCGTGGAAGGCGGCACGCAGTTCGTCGAGCTTGGCGCGATAGCGCGGATCGTCCGCGAGGTTGTGCAGCTCGCACGGGTCCCGATCGGCGTCGTACAGCTCCTCGACCGGCTTCGTGCCGAACCACGCCGCGGTGGCCGGCGGCAGCTTGCCTTCATCCTTCAGCCGCAGGATGTCGCGCATCATCGGCATGCTTTCGCGGAACCGGATCGGCTGGTAGTACGGCTTCTCCGGCATGTAGTTGTACAGATAGCGGAAGCGTTGATCGCGCACCATCCGCACGCGGTCGTATTCGTTGTCCATCCGGTCACGCGCGGCAAACACGTAGCGGCGCGGCGCCGATGCGCGCGCCGGCCCGAGGAACGCCTGCCCCTGCATGTACGACGGAATCGGCACGCCGGCCAGCGACAGCACGGTCGGCGCGAGATCGACGCCGCTCACGAGCTGCGCATCGGTGGACCCGCCTCGCGGCGCGCCGGGGAAGCGAATGATCAGCGGTACGCGCGTGCCGCGCTCGAGCACCTCGCGCTTCATCCACGGCAGCGTGCCGCCGTTGTCCGCGAAGAAGAAGATGATCGTGTTGTCGTACACGCCGTCGCGCTTGAGCATCTCGATCAGCTCGCCGACCTGCCGGTCCATCGTCTCGATGTTGGTGTACATGCGCGCGATGTCGCCGCGCACCGCCGGCGTGTCCGGATAGATCGGCGGCACCGTGATCGACGCGGGATCGGCGCGCAGCGGGTCCTTGCGATAGGTGATCATCGACTCGTGCGTGACGAAGAAGTTGAACACCGCGAAAAACGGCTTGTCCTTCGGGCGATAGCGGTAGGACGCGGCGGGGCCGTTCTCGTCCCACACCGTCACCGGCGGCACGAACTGGTAGTCGGTCTTCTGGTTGTTCGACGTGTAGTAGCCGGCCTTGCGCAGCAGCTCGGGGAACGCCTTCACGTCGGGCGGCAGCACCACCGAATAGGTCGCCGGCACGCCGTTCGGCTTGTCCTTCGCCGTCACGCCGGGAACCGAGATCTCGCCCGGCCCGGTCCGGTGATGCTGCGCGCCCACCGAGGTCGGGTACACGCCGGTGATCAGCGCGGAACGCGACGGCGCGCACACGCCCGACACCTGGTACGCATGCGTGTACAGCACGCCTTCGCGTGCCAGCCGGTCGATGTTCGGCGTCTTGACCTGCGGGTCGCCGTATCCGCCGATGAAGGTCGTGATGTCCTCGACGGTGATCCACACGATGTTCGGTCGCGATGCACCGGCATGCGCGGCGCCGGCGCACAGCATCAGCAGCCAGGCCATCGCGCACGCGATGACGCGTGACGGCATATGCCGGCGGAATCGCCGGGTCAGGGGGGAATTCATGTTCGTCTCCTCGATTGCGTTGATCTCGGCCGGTCAATCCGTTGCGTTTGCGCCGGCGTGCTTGTGGCCGCGCCAGGCGAGCCACGCGCGCTCGTCCATTGCCAGCCGGAAGCCGAGATGCGACATCCCAGCTTCGGGATCGACGCCGCGCCGCGCGCTCGGTCGATAGCTCTGGCAGTACGATTCGTTGCAGAGAAACGAGCCGCCGCGAATCACGCGCTTCGGCGCATGCGGCGGCACGCCGGGCTCCGTCGGGTCCCAACTGTCGGCGGGCCCTTGCGGGTCGGCGACCGGACGGCCGCTCTCGACCGCCAGCAGGAACGCATCGGCCCGATACCAGTCGGCCACCCATTGCCACACGTTGCCGGCCATGTCGTAGAGCCCGTAGCCGTTGGGCGGATAGGTGCCGACCGGGCTCGGGGCTGCCGGCTTGCCGCTGCGCGCGTCGACGACCGGAAACGGCTGCGGCTGCTGCCCTTCCCAGATATTCGCCATCTGCCGACCCGCCGGCTTGAGCTGATTGCCCCACGCGTAATCGGCCTGCTCGAGACCGCCGCGCGCCGCGAATTCCCATTCGGCCTCGGTCGGCAGCCGCTTGCCGGCCCACTGCGCATACGCGCGCGCATCGTCGTACGAGACCTGCACGACCGGGTAGTCGTCCTTGCCCGCGATCGTGCTGCCGGGCCCGTCGGGGTGTCGCCAGTTGGCACCGGGCAGGAAGCGCCACCAGCGCGCGTAGTCGTCCAGCGGAACCGGGCCCGCCGTGCCGACGAACACGAGCGCGCCCGGCACCAGCGCACTGTCGGGCGGCCGCGGCGTGCCGGGCGGCAATTGCGCCCTCAGCGCGCTCCAGTCCGGCTTGCGCTCGGCGGTCGTGACGTAACCGGTCGCATCGACGAAGCGCCGGAATTCCGCGTTGGTCACGTCGTGACGATCGAGCCAGAAGCCGCGCACGGTGGCCCGATGCGCCGGCCGCTCGTTCGGCTGCGCCGCCTTCGCATCGCTGCCCATCAGGAAGGTGCCGCCGGGAATCCACGCCATGTCGAGCGGCCCGTCGTGTCCGTTGCCAATGACGGCGCGCGCGCCCTCGCCACGGGACGGCGTTACCGAGGACAGCCAGCCGATCGCCGCGCCGGCGGCCGCGCACGCGACGACCAGCGCGGTCACCAGCCGGACGCCCCGCCAGCTGCGCGGCAACAGCGTGCGACGGTCGGAGGTCGGCGAGTCGGGGGAATGAGGCGCGGCGCTGGCCGGTACGATCCGGCGCGGGCGGCGCCGGGCGAGCGAACGGGATTTCATGCGATGCCGAGGGTCGATGACGAATGAGGAAAGCAGCCGCGCATCACGCCACCGCGTTCTGCGCGATGCATCGCGAGTAGTACGCGAGGCTGCGTTTGGGTGTACGAACCTGCGTGTCGAGATCGACGTGCACGAGGCCGAATCGCTTCGAAAACCCCTGCCCCCATTCCCAGTTGTCGGTGGCGGCCCAGTAGAACAGCCCTTTCAGTCGCACACCTTGCCGATAGGCGTCGTGCGCCGCGCGCAGATAGCACGACAGGTAATCGCCGCGCGGGCCGTCGTCGACGACGCCGTCGTGCGGCGCCGGATCGTCGAGCGCGAAGCCGGTTTCGGTGATGTAGATGTCCGGCGCGCCGTAATCGCGATGCACGCGCAGCAGCATCTCGGTCATCCCGTCCGGCTCGACCTGGAAGTACGCAGTGCGCGGCAGATCGGCCGGCGGCTCGGCCTGCTCGACGCCGAACGGGGCGGACGGATTGGCGCGAACGTAGATGCGCGAGTAGTAGTTCATCCCGAGGAAATCCGGCTTCGCGGCGACGATGGCCATGTCGCCGGGCCGCACGAGGCCGGCGAGCGAATGCGCGAGCGGCTCGGGATACCCGTGACCGTACAGCGGATCGAGGAACGCACGATTCCACAGCACGTCGACGAGGCCGGCCGCCTTGCGGTCTTCGTCGCGCGCCGCCGCCGGGCGCACCGGCTGAAGGTTGATCGTCGTGCCGATCCGCGCGTCGCGCAGGTTCGCCCGCAGCACCTGGAATGCGAGGCCCTGTGCGAGGTTCTGGTGATGCATCGCCGCGAACACGCCTTCCGGCGAACGCAGCCCCGGCGCATGCACGCCCATCCCGTAGCCGCGCAGCGCGAGACTATTGGGCTCGTTCAGCACGATCCAGTGCTTCACGCGATCGCCGAGCCGGCGCGTCACCCGATCGGCGTAATCGGCCAGCCGATAGGCGATGTCGCGTGTCCGGAAATCGCCGGCCCAGACCGGCGTATCCCAGTGAAACAGCGTCGGAAACGGCTCGATGCCGCGCGCGAGCATCGTGTCGATCATCCGGTCATAGGTGGCGAGGCCGGCGTCGCTCGGCGCGCCGGGCCCTTGCGGCTGCACGCGCGGCCACGCGATCGAGAAGCGGAAGGCGCGAATCCCGGCGGCCGCCATCCACGCGATATCGGCCGGATAGCGCCGCTCGAATTCGGTGCAGCGCGCATTGGTCGAGCCGTCGGCGATCGTGCCGGCGCGCTCCGCGAACACGTCCCAGTTGCTCCGCCCGCGGCCTTCCCGGCTTTCCGTTTGCGGAGCCGACGCCGCGACGCCCCACACGAAATCGTCGGCAAAACGCATGCCGTCGTCGCGGGCGAACGTGGGTGCGCAGGCCAGGCCGGCGGCGGCCGCGCCGCCGGCGCGCAGGAAGGTGCGGCGCGCCGGCGAGCGCGGAATGGACGTATCGATGGGCATTGATGTCTCCAGGTAGCGACGGACGACCGTATGGAATGCGGTGTCGCCTTAATCAAGCAATACACACTGCTTTTAAATTGCGTGCGGATGGTGCGCGTTGCGCCGGGCGCCGATTACGGCGCCGGCGTGACCTCGACGATCACCTCCGCCGCATCCGGGCGGGCGGCCACCAGCAGCGCGCGCGCATTGGGCGCGGATTCGACCGTTCCCCCGGTCACCCGCGCGCGATAGCCGTGCGGATAGCGGTAGTCGGGCACGAAGATCTGCGTCAGCGCACCGGGCCGCAGCGCCGAGCCGGCCGGGCGCGTCGCATAGCGCAGCTCGAAACGCTGCGTTGCCGGGTCGAAGCGCCAGCGTGTCGGCGTGCCCGCGATCGCTTGCGGATAAGGGCGCACCAGCACGTCGCGCACCGATTGCCACGATGCAGCCGTGGAATCGGCCGGAACGGGGAAGCGCCAGTAGATCCACGGAATCATGTCGCGGTCCGCGGCGTCCGCCATCCGCTCGACCAGGCGCCCCGCCGGATCGGGCGCGTCGAGGCCGCCGAATTCGGTCATCAGCAACGCCTCGCCGGTCGCATCGACACGGGCGAGCGCATTGCCGAACACGCGCGCCTCCTTGTCCGCGTCGGTGCCGCCGAGCAGCGGCGCAAGCCGTCCGGACAACGGCGGCTGGCCGGCGGGCAGGGTCGTGTCGACGGCTTTCGCGAACTGATCGACCTTCGACGCGTAGTTGTGGAACGCGAAACCCGAGCGCGCATCGCCTGGGTCGAGCTGCGTCGGAAAACCAAGATTGAACAGCGGATTCGGTTCCTGAAAGACCAGCGTGCCGCGATCCGTATCGCGAATCGCGGTTCGCAGCGTGCGGTTGAAAACCGACATCACCTTCTGGTCGAACGCCGCGCAGCCTTGCGGCCCAGCACAGTCGAGCCAGCGTGTGCCCGGCCACGGCTCGTTCAGCAATTCGTAGCCGAGCAGATAAGGCCGGCCCGCAAAACCGGCGGCGACATGCCGCCACACAGCGGCGAAACGGTCCGCGAGGCCGACGCCTTCGGGCCCGCGCGCATTCCCGTAGAGATGGTCGAACGCGCGGTTGATCGCCTTAGACGTGACGTAGTAGTACGGATGGCCGGGGTTGACGTTCGGCAAGCCGTCGTCGAGCGCCATCCAGTCGGCGAAGCCGTTGTTGATTTCCGCGCCGCCGGGATTGCCCGCCGCGACTTCGTCGCGGCGACGTTCGGAGACGAACCGGCGCGAGTAGCCGTCCTGATGCATGTCGAGCAGCGTGTAGATGCGGCGATCCGCGAGTTGCCGCTGAGTGCGGGCGAGCGATGCGAGGTAGGCGCCGTCGTAGCGTCCGGGCGCGGGTTCGAGCTGTTGCTGCGCGACGCCCAGACGCACGGCGTTGAAGCCGTCCGCCGCAAGCCGGTCCATTTCTTTCGCGCCGAAGCCGGCGGCTTCCGGCGCATACGGCGGCTGCTTGACCACGACGTTGACGCCGTGAACGATCAGCACGCGCCCTTCGTCGTCGATCAACCAGCGGCCAGCATGCGAGACGGCGGAGGCGGAGGCGGCGCCGGCATCCGCACGATCGGCATCGGCCGCATGCGGCTTCATGCTCGCGCATGCGGACAGCATCAGGAGCGCGGCGGCGAAGCCGGCGGTTCGGTACAGGTGTGTTGCTCGGGTCATGTCGGCAAGAATCCGTGATCGGGTCGCACAGGCATGCGTATCGGTTCGACGCATTGCCATCAGCAACAGCGCAGCCACGAACATGCATGAGCCGCAACATACAAGTAGGCTATATTGCTTGTCAATTGAGCAAACCGAGCGGTGTCTCGAAATGCGGCGCGGCCGGCACGATGACGTGCGCGGCCGGAATCGTCAGCGGAATCTCAGCGCGAAGCGCGGCGCTTGTCGGTTTTCGTCGGCGCGGGCGCGGGGGATTGCGTCATGTCCGTGATTTGCCGCAGCGCGATGTCGCGCCACAGCGCGAACGCGGCCCGCGCCGCGGCCGGTTCGCCGCCCGTCACGACGTCGATGGTCAGCCCGCGGATCATCGATCCGCCCAGCAACTGCAATTGCGTGACCTTGAGCGCGGTCTCCCGGTCGAAACCCGCGACGACATCGCGCATCAATGCGCGAAACCCGTCGTCGAACGGCTGGAGGATGCGTGCCACGGCCTCGTCGAGTTCCTTGTCGGCGCGTCGCGCCAGCTGGATCTCCATGCTGGCGGCGAACAGCGGCGTACCGATGAGCGCGCCGGCGACATCGAGCATCCGGTCGATCCGCTCGAGCGGCGTCGTGGCGCTGCGCGACGCGCGTTCGAACTGCGCGAAGCGATCGCCGGTGAGCCGTTCCTGCACCGCGGCCATCAATTCCGCCTTGGTCGGAAACTGGTGCTGCAGCGCGCCCATGCTGACGTCGGCTTCGCGCCGGATCGCGAGCGTCGTCGCGCCCGAATAGCCTTCCTTGTGCAGCAGCGCTATCGCGGCGGCAATGACGCGCTCACGCGTCGCCTGGCTGCGCTCCGCCTGCGTCGGCCGGCGTGCGCGCGCCGTGCCGGAAGCCGTTGCCGTACCTGTCTTGACGGTTTTCTTCATTCACGTATGGGGTCGAGCGCCGAAGCGGGCGCGGGTCGGCCGTCGGGCGCAGCCGCCGGCGGTCTGGATCGCCGCCGGCGGCTGTCTACGGATGCGAATTCTACCAACGAACCTCGCGCCGTCACCTGGCCCGTTCGCGGCCTTACGTGCGGCGCGCGCGGCCGGCACGGCGCGGTGCGCGGTCGTGCACCGGCCCGGTCGTGCCGCGCACCGCCAGCGTCGGCAGCGACGCGACCCGCACGCGCGACGCGTCGTCGCCCTGCCCGGCCGCCTCGCGCAGCGTATTGAGCAATTCGACCGCGAGGCCGGCCGCTTCGGCGGTCGGGATCGCGACGGTCGTCAGCGTGGGCCGCGTGTCGCGGGCGAGATGGATGTCGGTGATGCCGACGATCGACAGATCGTCGGGCACGCGCCGGCCGCGATCGGCCGCCGCGTGCATCGCGCCGATCGCCGGCAGGTCGTTGGTCGCGACCAGCGCGGTCAATCGCGGGTGCGCATCGAGCAGCCGGCCTGCCGCACGGAGGCCGCCTTCGATCGAATCGCGCTCGGCCGCGACGATCGACGCGTCGAGCCCCGCGTCGCGCATCACGTCGACGAAGCCGTCGTAGCGCGCCGCCTGCACGCCGCACGCCGCGCCGCCGACGATCACGCCGATCTTCTCGTGACCGAGTTCGAGCAGATGCCGCGTCGCGATCCGTCCCGCCTCGCGGAAATCGATCGCCACGCACGGCAACCCGTCGGGCGGCGCCTCGGGTCGCTCCCACAGGCACAGCACGACCGGCACGCCACGCCGCGCGACGTCGAGCAGGTCCGGCAGATGCAGGTTCGCGTTGGTCACGAGAATCCCCTCGGAGATCGTGCCGGCGATCTGGTCGAGATACGCGCGCCCCTGCAACGGATCTTCGTTCGTATTGCAGACGATCAGGAACTGCCCGTTGCGGCGTACCGCGCGCTCGACCGCCAACGCGAACTCCGGATAGAACGGGTTCGCGATGCTCGATACCATCAGCGCAACCGTCGGCGCGCGCCCTTCCGCCAGCGCCCGCGCGGCGAGATGCGGCCGATACCCGAGCGCGTCGACCGCATCGAGCACCCGTGCCCGCGTCGCGTCGCCGACCCGGCCGCGGTCGCGCAGCACGTTCGACACCGTCGCGGCCGTCACACCGGCGCGGCGCGCCACTTCATCCAGTGTTGCCATCGTTTGCCCACTATATGAGACGTCGATCCAGTATTTGCTTCGCTCACCGAAGCGGCGCACTATCGCCGGACACCTTGCCGCCCGACCAACGGGCGCGACTCGGCCGCGATCGCATCGCCCCTTTTTTTGATCGCGATGATTAAGCGCTTAATCAAGCAGTACGGCGCATTAGAACATGGAGCGGAGACAATGGCGAGCATCTCGATGCGACGCGTGCAGAAAGCCTATGGCGAGCACGCGCCGGTCATTCGCGACGTCGATCTGGAGATCGGCGCGCACGAGTTCTGCGTGTTTCTCGGGCCGTCCGGCTGTGGGAAATCAACGCTGCTGCGCATGATCGCCGGGCTCGAGGATCTGAGCGCGGGCGAGCTGTCGATCGACGGCCGCCGCGTCGACGACGTGCCGGCCGCCGAGCGCGGCGTCGCGATGGTGTTCCAGAGCTACGCGCTGTTTCCGCACATGACGGTGTACGAGAACATGGCGTTCGGGCTGAAGCTCGCGCGCGTGCCGAAGGCCGAGATCGACCGCAAGGTACGCGACGCCGCGCGCATCCTGCAGCTCGACACGCTGCTCGAGCGCAAGCCGAAGGCGCTGTCCGGCGGCCAGCGGCAGCGCGTCGCGATCGGCCGCGCGATCGTGCGCGAGCCCGGCGTATTCCTGTTCGACGAACCGCTGTCGAATCTCGATGCGGCGCTGCGCGGCCAGACCCGCGTCGAAATCGCGAAGCTGCATCGGCAGTTCGAACGTGCGAGCGTCGTCTACGTGACGCACGACCAGACCGAGGCGATGACGCTCGCCGACAAGATCGTGCTGCTGCACGCCGGCGCGGATACCGCGCGGCACGGCAGCATCGCTCAGGTCGGCGCGCCGCTCGACCTCTATCACCATCCGGCCAGCCGCTTCGTCGCGGGCTTCATCGGCTCGCCGCGCATGAACTTCCTGCCGGCCGTCGTGACCGCGTGCGACGCGCGTCGCACGACCGTCACGCTCGTGCCGTCCGGCGAAACCTTCACGCTGCCGCGCGACGGCTCGGCGCTCTCCGCCGGCGCCGCCGTGACGCTCGGCATCCGTCCCGAACACCTGACGCTCGGCGCCGCCCCCGATGCGACGACGCTCGCGCGCGACGTCGCGCTCGTCGAACGCCTCGGCGAGCAGACCTACGTGCACCTCGACTCGCCCGGCCTACCCGACGCGACGCCGCTGATCGCGAAAGTACCCGGCGACGCGCCGGTGCGCACCGGCGAACGCGTGCACGTGCACGCGCCGGCCGCGGCCTGCCACCTGTTCACCGAAGACGGCCGCGCGGTGCCCGCGTGCGCCGACCTTCCCGTCCACCACTACGCATAAGGATCGGGCATGCGCCTCGGAGTCTGTTACTACCCGGAACACTGGCCGGAATCGATGTGGGCCGACGACGCCCGCCGGATGAAAGCGCTCGGCATCGAGCAGGTGCGGATCGCCGAATTCGCGTGGAGCCGCATCGAGCCGTCGCCGGGCGAATACGACTGGGGCTGGCTCGACCGTGCGGTCGACGTGCTCGGCGCGGCCGGCCTCGAAATCGTGATGTGCACGCCGACCGCGACGCCGCCGAAATGGCTGGTGGACCGCCATCCCGACATCCTCGCGATCGGCGCGGACGGCCGCCCGCGCGCGTTCGGTTCGCGCCGCCACTACGATTTCTCGTCGCCGGTCTATCTCGAAGCGTCGCGCCAGATCTGCACGGCGGTCGCCGAACGCTACGGTCGCCACCCGGCCGTGCGCTACTGGCAGACCGACAACGAACTCGGCTGCCACCAGACCGTCGTCAGCTACTCGCCGGCCGCGCTCGTGCGCTTTCGCGAATGGCTGAAAGCACGCTACGGCACGATCGACGCGCTGAACCGCGCATGGGGCACCGTGTTCTGGAGCATGGAATATCGCCATTTCGACGAAGTGGACGCGCCCGTGGGCACCGTGACCGAAGCCAATCCGTCGCATCGCCTCGACTACCGGCGCTTCGCGTCCGACGAACTCGCGCGCTATCACCGGATGCAGGTCGACGTGATCCGCGCGCATTCGCCGGGCCGCCCGGTCGCGCACAACTTCATGCAGCTCTTCACCGAGTTCGATCACTACGAAGTCGCGCGCGACCTCGATCTCGCGACGTGGGACAGCTATCCGCTCGGCGCGCTCGAGGAGCTGTGGTTCGCGCCCGACGTGAAGGCGCGCTGGCTGCGCACCGGCCATCCCGATTTCGCGTCGTTCAATCACGACCTGTACCGCGGCATGTCGAAGCTGCCGTTCTGGGTGATGGAGCAGCAGCCGGGCCCGGTGAACTGGGCGCACTGGAACCCCGCGCCGCTGCCGGGCATGGTGCGGCTGTGGAGCTGGGAAGCGTTCGCGCACGGCGCCGGCTGCGTGTCGTACTTCCGCTGGCGGCAGGCGCCGTTTGCGCAGGAGCAGATGCACGCGGGCCTGAATACCCCCGACAACCGGCTCGACGAAGGCGGCCGCGAAGCGCAGCGCGTCGCGCAGGAAATCGCCGCCGTGCTCGACGCCGGCGCCGATGCCGACGCGAACGGCGCGGTGCGCGCCCCCGTTGCGCTGGTGTTCGACTACGACGCGAAGTGGCTGTTCGAAGTGCAGCCGCAAGGCGCCGATTTCCACTACCCGCGTTTCGCATTCGAGTACTACTCGGCGCTGCGTTCGCTCGGGCTCGACGTCGACATCGTTTCCGCGCACGCGCCGCTCGACGGCTACCGGCTCGTCGTCGTGCCGCCGCTGCCGGTCGTGCCGGACGATTTCGCGTCGCGGCTCGCCGCGTCGGGCGCCCATGCGGTGTTCGGCCCGCGCACCGGCTCGAAAACCATCGACCTGCAGATTCCGCCGGCGTTGCCGCCCGGCCCCCTCGCGTCGATCCTGCCGGTACGCGTGTGGCGCGTCGAGTCGCTGCGGCCGAACGTCACCGAACGAGTCGACGGCACGCTGCGCGACGGTTCGCCGCTCGCGGGCGACGCGCGTCACTGGCGCGATCTCGTCGAGCTCAACGACGACGACACACGCAGCGTCGTGCACGCACGCTTCGCCGACGGTCACCCGGCCTGCCTGTCGCACGGCACGCTGCATTACTGGGCCGCGCTGTTCGACGAGGCGACCACCGTGCGCCTGTTCGCCGATATCGCGGCCGAAGCGGGCCTGGCCCCGACGCCGCTCGGCGACGCCGTGCGCGTGAGCCGGCGCGGCGGCCTGACTTACGTATTCAACTACGCGGGCACGCCGCACACGATCGATGGCGTACCGCCGTCCGCGTTCGTGTTCGGCGGCGCGCAGGTCGAGCCGCAAGGCGTCGCCGTGTATCGAAGCCGTTCCTAGCAACCGCCCCCGGCGCCGCCACGCGCCGGTCACGCACAACGACACACAGGACTGGAGACACTCATGACCCATCGCCCCCTTCGCGTCGCTGCCCGCCTGGCGACCGCCGCCGTCGCCTTCGGCCTTGCGTCGCTCGCCATGACGACGCCTGCCGATGCCGGCACGCTGACCATCAACATCGCGTTCAAGGGCGCGAGCCAGCGTGCGGTGTGGCAGTCGACGATCGAAGCGTTCCACAAGGCCCATCCCGACATCGACGTGAAGCCGACCTTCGTCGACGAGGAAGCGTACAAGGTGCAGCTCCCCGCGTGGCTCACCACCGTCGCACCGGACGTCGTGAACTGGCACGCGGGCGAGCGGATGGCGTACTACGCGAAGCGCGGGCTGTTCGAGGACCTGAGCGGCGACTGGTCGAAGAACGGCTGGGACGCGATGTATGCGTCGACGCGCAGCGCGTCGTCCTATAACGGCAAGCAGTACGCGGCGCCGACCGTCTACTACTCGTGGGGCCTCTTCTACCGCAAGGACCTGTTCCGCAAGGTCGGCATCGCCGACGAACCGAAGACGTGGGACCAGTTTCTCGATGCATGCAAGAAGCTGAAGGCCGCGGGCATCACGCCGATCGCGATCGGTGGCCGCGACGCGTGGACGCTCGCCGGCTGGTTCGACTATCTCGACCTGCGCCTGAACGGCAACGCGTTCCACCAGCAATTGATGGCCGGCGACGTGCCGTACACCGACCCGCGCGTGAAGAAGGTCTACACGACGTGGAAATCGCTGATCGACTCGGGCTACTTCATCGACAACGCGCTGTCCTACGATCTCGACGGCGCGCAGCCGTTCCTGTTCCAGGGCAAGGCCGCGATGATGCTGATGGGCACCTTCATCGCGGCGGGTTTCCCGCCGAACGTGAAGCCGGACATGGGCTATTACCGCTTCCCGATCATCGATCCGAAGGTGCCGACCGCCGAGGACGGCCCGGTCGAATCGCTGCACATCCCGACCAAGGCGAAGAACAAGGCCGACGCGCACACGTTCCTCGCGTTCGTCGAAACCCCCGAGATGGGCGCGAAGCTCGCCGAAGGGCTCGGCTCGCTGTCGGCGAACAGCAAGTCGCCCGAGCCGGCCGATCCGATCTCGCGCATCGGCTTCCGGATCCTCGCCGACACGAAGGGCGGCGTCGCGCAGTTCTACGACCGCGACATGACCAAGGAAATGGCCGACGAGGGGATGAAGGGGATGCAGCAGTTCCTCGCGAATCCCGCGCAGCTCGATACGGTGCTCGCGCAACTCGAACAGACCCGCAAGCGGATTTACAAGAAGTGACCGCGTGACCCAACCGGCGGCCACGCGCCGCCGTGTCCGTTCAGGAGGCTTGCCGTGTCCAGTCCGATCACGTCCCCNCCGCCGCCG
>NZ_BCPO01000174.1:0-25992 GCF_016586105.1 Burkholderia sp. E168m15 | reverse complement strand
GCCAGCGCGCTGCCCGCGCGCCGCCCGTCGCCCGCCGTGCGGCGGCAACGGCGTGCCGCGTGGCTCTTTCTCGCGCCGGCCTGCGCGATGGTTGCCATTTATGTGATCTGGCCGATCCTGTCGACGTTGTCGCTGAGCCTGTACAACTGGGACGGAATGACCGAGCGCACCTTCGTCGGTCTCGCGAACTATGCGGAGCTGCTGCAGGCGCCGACGTTCTACACGGCGCTGCGCAACAACGTGATCTGGCTCGTGCTGTTCATGCTCGCGCCGCCGCTCGGCCTCGCGCTCGCGCTGTACCTGAACCAGGCGGTCGGCGGCATCCGGCTCGTGAAGTCGCTGTTCTTCGCGCCGTTCGTGCTGTCGGGCGTGGTCGTCGGGCTGATCTTCTCGTGGTTCTACGATCCGACCTTCGGGCTGCTCGCGCTCATCGCCGGGCACGGCATCCCGGTGCTCGGCGACGCGCGCTATGCGACCTTCGGCATCGTGTTCGCCGCGCTGTGGCCGCAGACGGCGTACTGCATGATCCTGTACCTGACCGGCCTCACGTCGGTCAACCCGGAACAGATCGAAGCCGCGCGGATGGAAGGCGCACGCGGCTTCGCGCTGCTGTGGCACGTCGTGCTGCCGCAACTGCGGCCGACCACCTTCATGGCGATCGTCGTCACCGTGATCGGCGCGCTGCGCAGCTTCGACCTGATCTCGGTGATGACGGGCGGCGGCCCGTTCGAAAGCTCGACCGTCCTCGCGTATTACATGTACGACCAGGCGATCAAGTACTACCGGCTCGGCTATTCCGCATCGATCGCGGTCGTGCTGTTCGCGATCATGCTCGTCTATATCGTGTTCCAGTTGCGCCGGATGCTGCGCAACGAACAGTGACCTTCCGGGAGCTCACTCATCATGTTTCCGACACCCGTTGCCCACTGGAAGCCGATATCGCGCCGGCTGTACAAGCTGTCGCTGCCCGTCGCGCTCGTGATCTGGCTGCTGCCGATGATCGCGGTGTTCGTCACGTCGGTGCGCTCGACGGAGGAACTCGTCGAAGGCCACTACTGGGGCTGGCCGCGGCATTTCTCGATGATCGAGAACTATCGCGACGCGCTGACGACGTCGCCGATGCTGCATTACTTCTGGAACAGCGTGCAGATCACGGTGCCGTCGGTCATCGGCTCGATCGCGCTCGCCGCGATGGCTGGCTTCGCGCTCGCGACCTACCGGTTTCGCGGCAATACCGCGCTGTTCGGCACGTTCGTCGCCGGCAACTTCGTGCCGGTGCAGGTGCTGATGATTCCGGTGCGCGACCTGTCGCTGCGGCTCGGCGTGTTCAACACCGTCGAAGCGCTGATCCTGTTCCACGTCGCGTTTCAGACGGGGTTCTGCACGCTGTTCCTGCGCAACTTCATCAAGCAGTTGCCGTTCGAGCTGATCGAGGCGGCACGCATCGAAGGCGCGGGCGAATGGACGGTGTTCTGGCGCATCGTGCTGCCGCTGATCCGGCCGGCGCTGGCCGCGCTCGCGATTCTCGTGTTCACGTTCGTGTGGAACGATTACTTCTGGGCGCTGTGTCTGACGCAAGGCGATGAGGCCGCGCCGATCACGGCGGGTGTCGTGGCGCTGAAGGGGCAATGGACGACGTCGTGGAATCTCGTATCCGCCGGGTCGATTCTCGCCGCGCTGCCGTCGGTCGCGATGTTCTTCGCGATGCAGAAGCATTTCGTCGCGGGGCTCACGTTCGGCGCGACGAAAGGCTGAACGCGCGCCGCTCGCGTTTCGAATCTCCCCCTCCGCATCGTGAGGTTGCCCGCTTCGGCGGGCTTTTTTCATGCTTTGCGGGGGTGCGTGCATGTCGGTCGGGGAGCCTGAGCTTCCTTTCGCGGAGTCGGAAAGCTGCCATTCAACGACTCAGGCACGGCGAGCGGTGCGTTCCCTCGCGGCCCTGAGGTGAATGTATGAAACTGGGGATGGACGGGAGCGGAATGCCATCCTCATTTTTTCAACAACAATCAATGAGGATGGTGAGTTGTCTGGCGCTCGACGTAGCTTTGCAGAACGGACAGGGCTTAAACCTGCTCGATGACGTAGGGTGCATGCCCGAATTCGAGATGACGCTCGTTCGCGAAGTCGTACATGCGGATATCGCGGCCCTGCTTGAAGCTCGGAATGATACTGCTCAATACGTTCACGTTGTAGACGATCGAGGCACGGGCGGTCGGCAGGGTAAGGTTCAGAACGGCGTGGAAAGTCGGTTGGATTTCTCCGTCAGAGAGCTCCGTTAATAGAGACCCTGAGATCGCGATGGCCTGGTCCTTCGCGACGTCGACGAGACACTCCTTGTCGCCCTGGAACAGGACGAGTCCCGGCGCATTCGGCTTGATAACCGTGATCAGGTGTCCGTCCTCGTGCTTTCCTTGCAGATAACGGCTGTTGCCGAGACGGAGGTCTTCGCGGTAGTGGTTGTATTGCAGATATGAGTCGTCGCGCGTCGGAATTTCGCGTGCGTAGCCGTAGCGCTTCCGGATTTCGTCGACCAACTTCTGCCCATAGCCGGCGACCTGCGCCTCGTAGCTCGCGATACGCGAGTAAAACTCGCTACGGCTGAACTCGTACTGCTGGTGCTCGTCCTTGAAGCGATGCCAGTAGTTGAAGATCTCGCACCGGTCACTATTTTCTTTTCCGATATGGGAGTATCCGACCGGAAAGTAGCCGTCGGTCCGGTCGACGAAGCAGAACTCCTGTTTGTCGCGGAAACCCACAGTCCCCGCCAACTGCTGAAGCGCATGGAAGTCATCCTGCATCCTTGGCCCGATCGAGATGATCGCAAATCCTTGGTCGACAATCTGGTTAGCCCACTCCTGCCAGGGCGCTGTGTTGTCGAGCCTTCGGTCGATCACGATAAGCTCACTGGACTCTTTCTGGACTTGATCGCGCATGAATTTCTCCACAAAAGAAAAGTTCTAAGGAACATGCACAAACACCGATTGCCTCTCCACAATCGGGATATCAATTCGTGACCACACGTAAGCGAGGGCGATACTCCGTGACGAACATCGCGGCGATGATGAGCGCTGCGCCGGCGAAATTCATGGAACTCAGGCGATCACCACCGAGGACGTAGCCGAAGAGCCCACCGAAAACGGGCTCCAGCACCAGGATCAGTGCGATTCGACCAGGTGCGGATTCGACCTGTGCCCGGGTCTGCACGAAATAGCCGATCGCGGTCCCCCCGATTCCGACGATGATCGCCGTCCAGACGGGCTGAGGTGAGTTAGGAACTGAAAACTCGTGGAATGCCAACGACCACAACAGCGACAGTACGCCTACGACCAATACCTGGATGAATGCAAGCAGTTCGACGTCGGCGCCCTTGCTTCGCTTCGATAGCACTACGATGTGCAGCGCCGTGAAAACAGCACACCCAAGAACAAGTGCATCACCGACGTGTATCGAAAGGTCCCGCATCGTCAACATGGCAAGACCAACAGCGGCGATCGCCGCGCCGATCACCTGTTGCCGGCTCGGCCGAATCTTGAGCATCCAGTAGCCAAATGCTGGAGCGAAGATGACCGCGAGCCCCGTAATGAAGCTCGCGTTGGATGCAGTCGTGTAAGCGATGCCGGCTGTCTGGAACGCGAATGCGATGAAAAGGACCACGCCGGGCAATATGGCACGCCGCCCTGCGCGCCATTCGACGTGTCGCCAGCGGCGCATCAACACGATGAACATCGCCGCTGCGCCGATCAGGAAGCGATATGCGTTAAACGTTGATGCACTGACGAACCCTAGAGATTGATGAATTGCGACAAATGACCAGCCCCAGAGTATGGTCACGCAAACAAGCGCGAATGCCCAAGTATTCTCAGACTTCATCTCATACCCCGGTATGAAAATTTATAAACGATTCACCATCGCGAATAAAATCAATACTTTCGCAACTTCGTTGAGTATCGGTTCAGACGAGGAGAGAGATATTGCTAGGTAGGGCCATCACTGAGATTCAGCAGGACGAGGCTACCTGCAGCCATCGCGAGGCCACAGAGCTTCGATACCGAAACAGATTCGCCGAAGAGCAATATTCCGAGTCCGGCGGTGATGGCGGTACTGGCGCCGGCCCACGCGGCGTAGGCCAGACCCACCTCGACGTTTAATGTCGTAATGGACATGAGCCAAACGGCGCCGGCGTAGCAAACGACGGTGAAGACTGAAGAAGGAAGGTGGGTGAATCCAGACGAGAATTTGAGCCCAATGGTACCGAATACTTCGGCAATCACACTCAGTCCAAGGACAAACCAGGCAAATCGACTCGAAGTCACAATGCACCTCACCGTCTGCATCGTTTATACCGAACGATGCAGGGGGAGGGGTGGATTCAGCGGTACCCGGTAGACGTCAGATTAATACAAGCCTGGACGGTCTACAAGAGGCGGTCAGCCGCCCGAATAAATTGATTGTTTCTATCGATAGCACCGGTATAGAAAAGGCGACCCATGATTGGAAATGGTTTTGAAACATTCGATAACCGGAAACCATCCTCTGATTTCGTGACAATCCCCTTTCAAGCGAAGGGAGATTTAGCGTGCGCCTTTACAACGGCCGCTGTCCGCCCCAGCCGGCCATCCGGTCTTCGACGCCGTCAACGACTGCGGCAGCCCGCCCCATCGCCGAGGGTCGGCTACGCGTACTTGTCGCCGACCGTACTGCGAATCGGATGGGTGTCGTAGACGATGATCATCCGTTCGATGAGCCCCGCGACGTCGAACTCGAACACGTCGACGCACTCGAAGCGCGCCACCGAACCGTCTTTCAAGGCCCAGTCGTAGATGAAGTAACCTGTCGCACGTGGGGCTCCGGCTGCGCTGACGCAGATGTCGATCGGTGTAATCCTGCTGTCTCCCGACGCGGCGGCGACCTTCGAAAAGAAGGGTTCGGGCTGCATCCAGCCGAGAAATGGCGAGAAAATCTGCGCGTCCAGTGTAAATAGCGCGCAGATCGCACCGACATCGCCTCGCTCCAGTTCTCGAAGGTAAGCGCGAACCTGTTGCGTATGGAGTGATTCCGACGTTGAGTCCAAAACTATCCTCCGATCATTCGTTGACGACCCCGTTCACTCGCAAGAACGGGGCATCCGGTACACGCACGATAGCGACGCCCCGATGACCGAACAATCGAAAAATTTGCAACCCGGGTATGCCGCGCATGCATACCCGCTGGCCGACCTGACGCGACCGCTCCCGCCGTTGGCGGCAATTCAGTCGTTCGTCGCCGCGGCACAGCTGGGCAGCGTCAGCAAGGCTGCGGATCACCTATGCCGCACGCAAGGTGCAGTCAGCCGCCAGATACAGCAGTTGGAAACGCATTACCGATGCGCGCTCTTCGTGCGCCATGTATCGGGCCTGACGTTGACGGCAGAAGGCAATGCACTGCTGACGGTCGCGGTCGACGTGCTCACGCAATTGGTCCGGCACGCGGACGTTCATGCACGGGCGACTTCGGTGCTCACGTTGAAGTTGCCGTCCACGTTCGCCGTTCGCTGGCTGCTCCCGCGGCTGCCGGACATTCATCGCGCGATGAGCGGCACGGAGCTTCGTATTTCGACCTCCGCGGACGATACGCCGGATTTCACGACGTCCGATGTCGATGCCATCGTCGTGCGCGGCACGGGACAGTGGACCGGCATGGACGCGATACCGCTGTTCTCCGAGAGGCTCACGCCGATGTGCGCGCCCGCACTGGCAACCTCACTGCGATCCGTTGCCGATCTCGCGCAGGTCGATTTGCTGCATCCCGGGCCGAGCCACGCAGAGTGGCGGTGCTGGCTTGATCATGTCGGGGCACGCCAGATCGACGCGGGACGCGGACTCGTATTCGATACCCTCGAATTGACGCTCGCGGCATCGACGGAAGGACACGGCATTGCCATCGGCGACCCGCGAATGGCGAGAGACCGGCTCCGTGCGGGATCGCTGGTGACACCGTTCGAGGATGTGGCTCAAGACGGCCTGTCCTACTTCCTCGTCTATCCGCCCCAACGTGCGGCACAACCGAAAATCCGGGCCCTCGCCGACGTCTTGCTGCGACTTGCGCGAGAAGATTGATTGATGGGCGGGAGTCGAGGCACCACGCTCACCCGTGGTCAGAGATCCCCGCGCACTTCACCGGTTCCCAGCGCGCTCCGCTGCCGGTTGACTTCCGCCCACAGCTCGTCGCTGTCGTCCTCGCGCAGCACGACCATGCAGTCCAGTTGATCGTCGGTCACGCCGAAGTATTCGAGGATTTCTTGGCGAACCGCATCGATGAACTGCGCGTATTCCGGCGTTGCCTGGGCCCGCGCGTGCAAGGCGTCGTATTCCGCATCGTCCGCGCCGCCGCCGTGCTCGTCGATATAGCGCGAGATCCACTGGTCTCGTTCGTGGTCGTAATCCGCCTCGGCGCGCATCGCTTGCACGGCCGTGTACAAATCCAGTTGGGCAAACGCGGCGATCGCCGCCGTTGTCGCCTCGTCGAATGTCGTCGTCATTCCCTCTCTCACTTCAGTCATCGCACATCGTTGGTCATGCCGGGAAGCCTTGTCGCGGGCGGTTCCAGGTCGCTCACGAGAAAACCGGCAGCGCTGTTCCGAACCGCTCGTATTCGTTCACCGTATCGGACGAATCAATCCTGTCAGACGTTTTGAACGGGAAGGGTTCGGGTTATCTGGACGGTTTGCCGGGCTTGCCCCGACCACCCGCCGATTTGCCGGCCGGCTTCCCCGCCCCCGCCTTGCCGGCCGGTTTGCTCCGCGGCTTCTGCACGCTGAACGGGCTCCCGATGGTGTAGTCCGTTCCCGTGCCGACGGCGGGCTTCGCATGCTGCGCCACGGGCTTGCGCTTGCCTTCGCCACCTTGCGTAGGCGGCTTCTTGCCCGGCTGCGCCTGCCTGCCGACCGGCGCAGCTTGCTGCACCTTCGGCTTCTTCGGCTTTTTCGGTTTCTTGATGATCTCGCCCGTCGCGCTGGTTTCCGGCACGCGGTGTTCGGCTTCGAAACCCGGCTCTTCTTCGCGCCGCAGCGTCTGCCGGATCAGCGCTTCGATCGCGGCCAGTTGCGGCGCTTCATCGGCGCACACGAGGGATACCGCCACGCCGCTCGCGCCCGCGCGGCCGGTCCGGCCAATACGGTGCACGTAGTCTTGCGCGACGATCGGCAGATCGACGTTGATCACGAGCGGCAGATCGTCGATATCCAGCCCGCGCGCCGCCACATCGGTGGCGACCAGCATCTGTACTTCACCCGTCTTGAAACGCTCCAGCGCGCGCAAACGCGCGGGTTGCGGCTTGTCGCCGTGGATCGTATCGACCGCATAGCCGGTCTTCTCCAGCATGAGCGCTAGATAGTCGACGCCGTTGCGGGTCTTGACGAACACCAGCGCGTGCTCCCACCTGTTCTGGGCCACCAGGTGCATGAAGAGGTCGGGCTTGTTCCGCTTGTCGACCGGCACGACCCACTGCTTGATCTTGCTGGCCGTCGCGTTGGGCGGGCTGACGCTGATATCGACCGGGCTGCGCAGAATACCGGCCGCCATCTTGCGGATTTCGTCGGAGAACGTGGCCGAGAACAGCAGCGTCTGGCGCTTGGCGGGCAACGCGGCAAAGACCGCGTCGAGTTCGCGCGCGAAGCCGAGATCGAGCATGCGGTCGGCTTCGTCGAGCACCAGCGTCTGCACCTGATCGAACTGCACCGCGTTCTGGCGATTGAGGTCGAGCAAGCGGCCCGGCGTGGCAACGAGCACGTCCACGCCCTTGCGCAGCTTCATCATCTGAGGATTGATGCTCACTCCGCCGTAGGCGGCCAGAAATCGCAGATCGAGACCTTTGCCGTACTCGACGAAGCTTTGCAGCACCTGTTCGGCCAGTTCGCGCGTGGGCACCAGCACCAGCACGCGCGCGCGGTTGCTGGATACCGCCGGGCCGTGTTGCACCAGCCGTTGCAGCAGCGGCAGCGCGAAACCGGCCGTCTTGCCGGTGCCGGTCTGCGCCGCGGCCATGACGTCCTTGCCGCCGAGCACCACAGGAATCGCCTTGGCCTGCACCGGCGTGGGTGTCTGGTAATTGAGGCCCTGCAGATTACGCAGTAACGGCTCGATCAGGCCAAGCGAGGCAAAAGACATGGACGTGTTCCGGGCTAAAACCGCAATTCTAGCGGTTACCGCGCCGGCCAAGCCCCGTCCCGCGTACATCCCTCGTTCGAGCCGCAACGTCGACGCGTGGTGGCCCGCGATCGCAGCCGGCGCGGAAGCGATCGTACTGACGCGAGCGGCTGCGGCGCGTTCATGAAGGAATACGGCGACCTGCTGCGCTCCGACCCCGTCTATGCGGACAAGGCGGGTCGCGTCACCACGCTCGCACGCAGCCGGAATCGATTGTCACCGCCGACGTTGGCTGCCAGACTCATCTGCACGACGCGGGCCGCACACCCGTGCGCCAATGGATCGAGCTCGTCGACAACCGGCTGGTCAACCGACCGCCGTTTCCGGAGGAACGCCATGCAAACGAAACCCGAACTCGAACTGGCCGACGCCGAGCGCATGCTCGCCACCGCCCGCGCGGAAGCGGAACGCCACGGCTGGGCCGTGTCGATCGCCGTCGTCGACGATGGCGGCCATCTGCTCGCCTTCGCGCGGCTGAACGGCGCCTCGCCGGCCAGCAGCACCATTGCGCAGGACAAGGCGCGCGCGGCGGCGCTCGGCCGTCGCGAGACGAAGGCGTATGAAGATATGATCAACGGTGGCCGCACCGCGTTTCTGAGCGCGCCGCTGTCGGGGTTGCTCGAAGGCGGCGTGCCGGTCACGGTCGGCGGCCAGATCGCAGGCGCGATCGGTGTGTCTGGCGTAAAGTCCGAACAGGACGCGCAGATCGCCCGCGCCGGTACACAGAGCGTCGCGGAATAACCAGCCAAACCGCGCGCATTTTCCCCGGGAGGATTCACGATGATCGACCAAGCAGGACTGCAAGTCGCGCCAGCGCTAAGCCAGTTCATTGAAAACGAAGCGCTGCCGGGCACCGGCATCGACAAGGCCGCGTTCTGGAGCGGTTTCTCGGCGCTGGTGCACGACCTCGCGCCGCGCAACCGCGAGCTGCTCGCCGAACGCGACCGCCTGCAGCAGGAACTCGACGCGTGGCATCGCGCGCACCCCGGCCCGGTACGCGACCATGCCGCGTATCGCGCGTTCCTCGAAAAAATCGGCTACCTCGTGCCGGTCCCGTCGAACGTCGCGGCAGCCACCGCGAACGTCGACAGCGAGATCGCCACGCAGGCCGGCCCGCAGCTCGTCGTGCCGCTGTCGAACGCACGCTATGCGCTGAACGCCGCGAACGCACGCTGGGGCAGCCTGTACGACGCGCTGTACGGCACCGACGCGCTGCCGGAAGACGGCGGCGCCGAACGCACCGCGGCCTACAACCCGACGCGCGGCCAGCGCGTGATCGACTACGCGCGCAATGTGCTCGACAACGCGGCGCCGCTCGCGAGCGGCTCGCACCGCGACGCGCTGCGCTACCGCGTGCAGGACGGCCAGCTCGCGGTCGAAACCGCGCAGGGCGTCGTGCACCTCGCGCAGCCGGCGCAGTTCGTCGGCTATCAAGGCGCGGCCGATGCGCCGTCCGCGATCCTGCTGAAGCACAACGGCCTGCACCTCGAGATCCAGATCGATGCGTCGACCCCGATCGGCCGCGCCGATCTCGCGAACGTGAAGGACGTCGTGCTCGAAGCCGCGGTCAGCACGATCATCGACTGCGAGGATTCGGTCGCGGCGGTCGACGCCGACGACAAGGTCCAGCTCTACCGCAACTGGCTCGGCCTGATGCAGGGCACGCTGGTCGAGGAAGTCGCGAAGGGCGGCAAGACCTTCACGCGCCGCCTGAACGCCGATCGCGAGTACACGACGCCGGCCGGCGGCACGCTGTCGCTGCACGGCCGCTCGCTGCTGTTCGTGCGCAACGTCGGCCACCTGATGACCAACGGCGCGGTGCTCGACCGCGACGGTAACGAAATTCCGGAAGGGATTCTCGATGGCGTCGTCACGACGCTGTGCGCGCTGCACGACCTGAAGGCCAAGCGCAACTCGCGCACGGGCTCGATCTACATCGTGAAGCCGAAGATGCACGGGCCGGTCGAAGTCGCGTTCGCCGACACGCTGTTCGCGCGCATCGAAGATCTGTACAACCTGCCGCGCAACACGCTGAAGATGGGCATCATGGACGAGGAGCGCCGCACCAGCGTGAACCTCGCCGCGTGTATCGCGGCAGCGGCCGCGCGCGTCGCGTTCATCAACACCGGCTTCCTCGACCGCACCGGCGACGAGATGCATACCGCGATGGAAGCGGGCCCGATGATCCGCAAGGGCGACATGAAGTCGTCGGCGTGGATCCAGTCGTACGAGCGCAACAACGTGCTCGCGGGCCTGTCGGCCGGCCTGCGCGGCCGCGCGCAGATCGGCAAGGGCATGTGGGCGATGCCGGACCTGATGCATGCGATGCTCGAGCAGAAGATCGCGCATCCGCGCGCCGGCGCGAACACCGCCTGGGTGCCGTCGCCGACCGCCGCGACGCTGCACGCGCTGCACTACCACCTCGTCGACGTGCAGGCCGTCCAGCAGGAACTCGAGAAGACACCGTACGCGAGCGAGCGCGACGCGCTGCTCGAAGGGCTGCTGACCGTGCCGGTCGTCGAGCGTGCCGCGTGGAGCGAGGCCGAGATCCTGAGCGAGGTCGAGAACAACGCGCAGGGCATCCTCGGCTACGTCGTGCGCTGGGTCGAACAGGGCGTCGGCTGCTCGAAGGTGCCGGACATCCACGACGTCGGCCTGATGGAAGATCGCGCGACGCTGCGCATTTCGAGCCAGCACATCGCGAACTGGCTGCGCCACGGCGTGATCACCGAGGCGTTCGTGCTCGACGTGTTCAAGCGGATGGCCCGCGTCGTCGACCAGCAGAACGCCGGCGATCCGAACTATCGCCCGATGGCGCCCGGCTACGACCAGTCGACCGCGTTCAAGGCCGCGTGCGCGCTCGCGCTGCAAGGCACGTCGCAGCCGAGCGGCTATACCGAGCCGCTGCTGCATCGGTTCCGGCTCGCGTTCAAGGCGCAGCAGCACGGCGCATAAACCTGCGCAGGCAGGCGCGTCCCGCATGCCGGAATGCCGGTTGTACACCGGCCTCGCGAAACGGGCAGCCTCACGGCTGCCCGTTTTTCATATTCGCGTTCACCCGATCGTTGAAACCGATAATCGGCGCCTATCGCCGGCTTTCGCGTGCGACGGTCCGCCGATCGTTAATTCGCCGTTTCCGCGGCCGTATGGCGCCCCGCCTTCCGCCGCGCCGCAAAGCCTTGCGGGGCAACGCTTCCCCCGATATTTGCAAGCCCGGGATTACACCATAATTTGACCCCGATCAACCCGACGCAACATTTTCCGCGCATGCAAACACGCGCGTTATACTCCGTGGAATTCGCATCGCGCGATTCATCGGATCGTCGAATTGCAGTAGACGTTTACCTATGAATATAGGGTTTATCCGGCCGCGATCGTCGATAATCGGTGCCCGTTTTCTCAGCTGAACGGAGGGCTGGTACGGGCAGGGCTGCGCACCGGATCGCCACCGGTAGTCATACGAACAATCGCATCGGCCCGCCGCCCGGCGACGATGCCCCCGATCCACGGACCATGGCCGAAACCGACTACGCAATGCCCAGCGAATCCGGCCTGACGAGCCGTGTCGCCGCTCATCTGCGCCGGTTCCTCCTGCCGCACCTGATCTTCTATACGGGGCTGCTGATCGCGCTGATCCTGCTGCTCCTGTGCGGGATCGTGCTGTACGAAGGCCGTATCGATGCGCGCGACCGCTCGCGCAGCATGCAGCAGAACCTCGCGCTGATGGCGTCGTGGGACATCGAACGCAACATCGAGATCTATTCGCTGTCGCTGCAGGCGGTGGTCGAAGGCGCGAACGACCCCGAAGTCACCAGGCTGCCGATGCCGCTGCGCCGCCAGGTGCTGTTCGACCGTGCGACGACGGCCAAGTACCTCGGCGGCATCTACGTGCTCGACGCGAAGGGCGACATCGCGGTCGACGGCAAGAGCGACGTGCCGCGCAAGGCCAACTTCGGCAACGAGCCGTACTTCACCGTGCACCGCGCCCGCCCCGACGTCGGCCTGTACGTCAGCGATCCGTATCATTCCCGGCTGCGCGGGGGCTCGCCGAGCATCGCGCTGAGCCGGCGGATCACGCGGCCCGACGGGTCGTTCGGCGGCGTCGCGGTGATGTCGATCCGGCTCGAATATTTTCAGAACCTGTTCTCGCGCCTGTCGCTCGGCGATCGCGGTTCGGTTGCGCTGATCAACACGGACGGCAAGATGGTCGCGCGCGAGCCGTACGACCCCAAGATCGTCGGCCGCGACATCAGCCGCGCGAGCACGTTCCGGCAATTCATGACCGCCAGCGAAGGCAGCTTCGCCGATACCGCATCGATCGACGGCGTGCGGCGCCTGTACGTGTTCCGGCACCTCGACGGCCTGCCGCTCATCGTCATGGTCGCGCGCTCGGAAGCGGACACCTACGCCGCGTGGTACGACCGTGCGATCCCGATCGGCTCCGCGATGGTCTTGCTCGCGATCGGCTTCGTCGGCCTGTCGCTGCTGCTCGACGTGCAGCTGCGCAAGCGCCACCGCGCGGAAACCGAGCTGCAGGCGCTCGCGCGCACCGACGGCCTGACGGGCCTCGACAACCGCCGGATGCTCGACGTCACGCTCGCGCGCGAATGGCGCCGCGCCGCACGTTCGCAACATGCGTTGTCGCTGCTGTTCATCGACGTCGATTACTTCAAGCACTACAACGACACGCAGGGCCACCAGGCCGGCGACGACGCACTCGCCGCGGTCGGCCACTGCATCGCCGGATGCCTGCGCCGGCCGGCCGACTATGCGGCGCGCTACGGTGGCGAGGAATTCGTCGTGGTGCTGCCGGACATCGACACGGACGGCGCGGTGACGATCGCCGAAACGATCCGCACGGGCATCCTCGATCTCGGCATCCGGCACGACGCCGGCACGGTCGGCCGGCTGACGGTGAGCATCGGCGTGACGACCAGCTATCCCGAGCGCGACGACAACATCCAGGCCGCGCTGAAGCTGGCCGACGAGGCGTTGTACCGGGCGAAGGAAGGCGGGCGCAACCGCATCGTCGTACAGGCAGCCACGTCGCCGGACGATCTCGAGTCGCGGCAGGCCTGAGCGTACGGACAGCGGCGGGGCCGCCGCCGTCCGCGTGCAAAATCACCGACAATATCGGCTCGATACGCCACCGCGCCGCCGCGCGGCCGATGCGCGCGGCCAGCCGGCGCCTGACCGGCCGCACCCGTTCGCGGCCGCTTCGCACCACCATGAGACTCAAGGCAAAGATCTTCCTTCTGGCCATCGTGCCGTTCCTGCTCGCGATCGCCGGCATCGGCTTCGGCGTGCGCCAGCAGGCGACGTCGCTCGCGCGCACCCAGCACGCGACGATCCAGGCCGCGTACCTGTCGAGCAAGGAAGTCGAGCTGAAACACTACGTCGAGCTCGCGACGAGCGCGATCATGCCGCTCTACGACGCGAGCGGCCGCAATGCGCGCGACGATGCGCTGCTGCGCACCCAGGCGCTCGCGATGCTGCAGAAGATGGATTTCGGCCCCGACGGCTATTTCTTCGTGTACGACCTGCACGGCAATTCGCTGATGCATCCGCGCGAGCCCGAGCGCGTCGGCCACAACTTCTGGTCGATGCGCGACCCGCAGGGCGCGCTAACGATCCAGAAGCTGATCGGCGCGGCATCGCACGGCGGCGGCTACGTGCGCTACGCCTGGCAGCGGCCGTCGACGGGCCGCGTCGCGCCGAAGCTCGGCTATGTCGTCGCGCTCGAGCGCTGGGGCTGGATGGTCGGCACCGGCATCTATCTCGACGACGTCGATACCGCACTGCAGCGCATCGACGCGCGCGCGTCCGCGAACATCGAACGCACGATGAGCTGGCTCACCGCGATCGCGCTCACCGGCGCGGCGGCGATCGCCGTGTGTGCGTTGGTGCTGAACGTCAGCGAGTCGCGCAGCGCCGATGCGAAGCTCAAGCTGCTCGCGCAGCGCGTCGTCGAATCGCAGGAGCAGGAGCGCGCGCGGCTGTCGCGCGAACTGCACGACGGGATCAGCCAGATGATGGTGTCCGCGAAGCTGATGCTCGAATCGGCGCTCGCACGCTTCGAGCGCGGCACGTCGCGCGTGCCCGAAGCCGAGCAGGCGCTCGCGTCGGGCGTCGGGCGGCTCGGCGACACGCTGCGCGAGGTCCGGCGCATCTCGCATGCGCTGCGGCCGTCGATGCTCGACGATCTCGGCCTCGCGGCCGCGCTCGAGCAACTCGTGCGCGAACTCGGCGCCGAAAGCGGCATCGACATCGGCTATACGCAGGTCGCGCACAGCGGCACGCAGCCGCTGCCCGAAGCCGTCAACACCGCGCTGTTCCGGATTGCACAGGAAGCGCTCAGCAACATCGTGCATCATGCGCGGGCGTCGCGCGCGGCCGTCACGCTCGACGTCGGCGCGCACACCGTCACGCTGACGATCGCCGACAACGGCTGCGGCTTCGACGCCGAACGCTCGCAGGCCGACGTGCGCCACGGCATCGGCCTGCGCAACATGCGCGAACGCCTCGACGCACTCGGCGGCACGCTGACGATCACGTCGCAGGTCGGCCACACGATCGTCGCCGCGAGCGTGCCGCTGCCCGGCGCGGCGTGACGACGCGCCCCATCACAGGAGACTTTCACGCATGAGCGCCCCCGATACCGCCCGGCCCGCTGCCCGACTGCTGCTCGTCGACGATCACCCGCTCGTGCGCGACGGCTTGCGGATGCGGCTGGAAGCGGCCGACCTGTCGGTGGTCGGCGAGGCCGGCAACGCGGACGAGGCGCTCGCGCTCGCCGAGTCGCTCGAACCCGATCTCGCGCTGATGGACGTCGGCATGAACGGAATGAACGGCATCACGCTCGCGGGCGTGTTTCATGAGCGGTTTCCGGGCATCCGCGTGCTGATGCTGTCGATGCACGACAACATCGAATACGTGACGCAGGCGGTGCGCGCCGGCGCGAGCGGCTACCTGCTGAAGGATTCGCCCGCAAGCGAGATCGTCCGCGCGATCGGCGCGGTGCTGGCCGGGCAGACGTTCTTCAGCGAAGGGCTGGCCGCGCGGATGATCCAGGCCAGCGCGACCGCATCGCCGCTGGACCGCTTGACGCCGCGCGAGCGCGACATCCTCGACGCGCTGGCCGAAGGGCTGTCGAGCAAGCAGATCGCGCAACAGACGGGGCTGTCGGTGCGCACGGTCGAGACGCATCGGCTCAACCTGAAGCGCAAGCTGGAGATCGAAGGGCAGGCCGAGCTGATCAAGTTCGCGGTCGAGCATCGGCGGCGGTAGGCGCGCCTGCCGCACCGATTCGCAACGAAAAAGGCGATCGGCCGAAACGCCGCCTCATTCCGGTTCCGGCTGCGAAGGCGTCACGCACGATACGGCCGTTCGCGGCTCCTTTTCACGCCGCATCGTCAACATCACCACGACCGCCATACTGAGGATCCCGGAACACAGGATCGCGATCGAAAACCCGTGCGTCATCGCATCCCGATACGCGCCGAGCATGTCAGGTCGCCCAGCCACGAACACGTGCTCCATCACTGCCTGCCGCGCGAGCGTATCCGCTTGCGCACTGCCCGCCACGTGCATCGCCACCGTCATCCGGTGCAACGCGCCCACGCTCATCATGCTGCCGAGCACCGCGATGCCCAGGCTCATCCCGGTCTGGCGCAACGCGTTCATCGTCGCCGACGCCATGCCCGCGCGCTCCGCCGGCGCCAGCTCCATCACGGTCATGCCGGTCGCCGGCACCGCGAGCCCCATGCCGACGCCGAGCAGCGCCAGCACCACGCCGAGCGCCGCATAGGGGGTTGCCGCACCGAAGCCGGCCATCACCGCGAGCATCGCGCCGATCAACCCGTACCCGGCCACCATCAGCGCGCGCAACGGGATACGCGCCGCGATGCGCCCGAACAGCATCGACGTGATCGCCGTCATCACAAACTGCGGCATCAGTTGCCACCCGGCTGCGGCGGGCGCACGGCCCTGCGCCTGCTGCAGGAACAACGACAGGAAGAACAGGCTGCTGTACCCCGAGAACCCGAGCACGAACGACGCGAGATTCGCGCGCACCAGCCGCCGGTCGCGAAACAGCCACACCGGCAACAGCGGCCGCGCGACACGCGTTTCGACACGGACGAATACGACGAACGCCACCGCCGCGCCCGCCAGCGGCGCCAGCACCTTCACGTGCGAGGTGCCGGCTTCGCCGATGCCGATCAGCCCGTAGGTCAGCAGGCCGAGCCACGCCACGCTCAGCACCTGCCCGAACGGATCGAACGCCGCATGCTCCGGATGCCGCCGCTCCGGAATGCCCCAGGCGCCGAGCAGCACGGCAACGATACCGATCGGCACGTTGACGAGAAAGATGTCCTGCCATCCGCCATGCTCGACGAGCAGGCCGCCCAGCAGCGGCCCGACGATCAGCGCGAGCGCGCTGAACGCCGACCACCCGCCGATCACGCGGGCGCGTTCGCGCGCGTCGGGAAACGCATGGGTGAGGATCGGCATCGCACCGGGAATCAGCAACGCGCCGGCGAGCCCCTGGATCGCGCGGCCAGCCAGCAGCGGCTCGATCCGGCCCGCACACGCGCAGACGATCGACCCGGCCGTGAACAGGATCACGCTGGCGAGCCACACGCGCTTGTGACCATAGCGGTCACCGAGCGGGCCGGCCGACAGCATGAATGCGGACAGCGCGAGCGCGTACGCGTTGACGACCCACTGCAGGCCGCCGATATCGGTATCGAGCGCCGTCTGCAGCGTCGGTAACGCAACGTTGACGATGCTGATGTCCAGCGTGGCGAGAAAGGTGCCCAGACACGCGGCCAGAACGAGTGCGGCACGACGGTAACGAGACATGGCGGTCGGCCCGCGGCGGGCCTGTCAATGAGAATGCTTCTCATCTTATATATCGACTGACCGTCGGTCAATTAACTACGTTGGCCGTAAACGAGGTGCTGGCCTAAACTGCGGGCTTTGCATGAACGGGCGTCGAGCCGCGCGATGACGGACAGGACCAAGACAGGGATCAGGACAGGGAAAGACGACGGGGCGGCGGGCAAGCCGCGCACGAAGCCGGCGGAAGTCCGCCTCGAAGAGCTGATGGCCGCGGCCGAGACGCTGTTCCTCGCGCAGGGCGTCGAGGCGACGACCATCAGCGAGATCGTCGAGCACGCGCAGGTCGCGAAGGGCACGTTCTATCACTACTTCGAATCGAAGGCCGACATGCTCGCGGCGCTCGCGCAGCGCTACACGGCATCCTTCCTCGACCAGTTGCAGCACGCGGTGAACGGGTGCGACGCCGACGACTGGCTCGCGCGCCTGCGTGCGTGGATCCGCGCCAGCATCGAAATCTACGCGGCGACTTATCGCACGCACGACATCGTCTACACGAACCATCATCACCACGATCGCGAGAATGCCGACAAGAACGCGATCCTCGAGCAGCTCGGTGCGATTCTCGACGGTGGCGTCCGGGCCGGCGCCTGGCGGCTCGCGCACCCGCCAGTCACCGCGCTGCTGATCTACGCCGGCGTGCACGGCGCGACCGACCACATCATCGCGTCGCCGGAAACGGATCGCGCCGCGTTCGTCGATGCGGTGGTCGACGATTGCCTGCGGATGCTCGGTGTCGGCACATAGCGGCAATCCACTCGCCGCCATGAAAAAAGGGCGCCCGAGGGCGCCCTTCCTGCATTCGGACCACGGCCTTGCAACAGCCGTCAGTTCGTCCGCGAATTGTGTTTCTGCAGATACGCGATCAGGCCGTCGATCCCGCCCGTCGCGAGCTGGCTCTTGAATTGACCCTGATAGACCTGGATCAGCCACGCACCCGACATGTCGATGTCGTAGATCTTCCAGTCGTTGCCGACCTTGCCGAGACGATAGCCGACCGACTGGCTGTCGCCCGGCGTCGTCACCGTCGATTGCACGAGCGCGTCCGCGCCCGACGCGCCGCCCGGCTTGAACGAGAACTTCGCGTCCTGGTTGCCGAGCTGCGCGAGCGACGCGGCGTAGGTGCGCGTCATCAGCAAGCGGAACTGCTTGTACAGTTCCTGCTGCTGTTGCGGCGTGGCCTGCTTCCACGCGTCGCCGACCGCGATGCGGGTCGTGCGCTCGAAGTTGGTCACGGGCAGGAAGCGCTGCTCGACGACCTGCGTGATCTTCGCCATGTCGCCGCCGCGCGCGGCCGGATCGGCCTTCATCGCATTGACGGTACCCTCGACCGCCGTGCGGACGACATCGACCGGCGCGCTCTGCGCGAAAGCGGAAACCGACACGGCGGCCGCCGCGACGAAAGCAAACAGATGACGTTTCATACGAATTTCGCACTCGATGGGAAAAAACGGCCGGCTCTTTGCATCGGCCGGTGGAGCAAAGTATACCGGGCCTGACGCCCCGTTGCCGCGCGGTGACCGACTGTTACCTTTCAGCGCCGTTTGTCACAGGCCCTTGGCGGCGTGTCGACGCATCGCCGTGGCGATTATGTAAATATCCCCATACAAATGGGCCGGCTGCGCGATCCGATTGCCACGCCGGTAGCAAATATCCTTCCCGCCCCGATTCTCTGCAACGTCACGACCGTCGCCGCGCCGCGCCGGTATACTTGGCTACTTTGCCCTAGCCAGCCGCTCCCCACCGCCACATGGTGACATCTCTCATCGTCCGACTCGTTGCGTGGTCGGTGCGCCGCCCCGTCTGGGTCGTCGTCCTGTCGCTCGTCATCGCCGCCTTCAGCGGCGTCTACGTCGCGCAGCATTTCAAGATCAACACCGACATCAGCAAGCTCGTCGATGCGGAGCCGCAATGGGCCGCACTGAGCAAGGCGGTCGACAACGCGTTCCCGCAACGCAACGGCACGATCCTCGCCGTCGTCGAGGCACCCGCGCCCGAATTCGCGACTGCCGCCGCGCATGCACTCACCGAAGCGCTGCGCAAGGACGCCGATGCCGGCCGTATCGGCCCGGTCGCCGAACCGGGCGGCGGGCCGTTCTTCGAGCACAACGGGCTGCTGTTCCTGTCGCCGCAGGAGGTCTCCGATACGACCGCGCAGCTCGCGAGCGCCCGCCCGCTCGTCAACGAACTCGCGAAGAACCCGAGCCTCACCGGGCTCGCCACCACGCTGTCCACCACGCTCGGCCAGCCGCTGCTGACCGGCCAGGTGAAGCTGCCCGCGATGGCGAAGCTGCTCGCGCGCAGCGCCGCGACGGTCGACGACGTGCTGGCCGGCAAGCCGGCCGCGTTCTCGTGGCGCGCGCTGGTCGACAACGACGCGGCGCGGCAGCCCGCGCGCGCGTTCGTCACCGTTCAGCCGGTGGTCAACTACGGCGCGCTGAAGGCCGGCGCGGCAACGAGCCAGGTGATCCGCGACGCGGCCCGGTCGCTCGAGCTCGACAAGCGCTACGGCGCGGCCGTGCGCCTGACCGGCGAACAACCGCTCGCCGACGACGAATTCGCGTCGGTCGAAGACGGCGCCGCACTCAACGGCGTACTCACGCTGCTCGCCGTGCTCGTGATCCTGTGGCTCGCGCTGCGCTCGAAGCGGATGATCGGCTCGGTGCTCGTCACGCTGTTCGTCGGCCTCGTCGTGACGGCCGCGCTCGGCCTCGCGATGGTCGGCTCGCTGAACATGATCTCGGTCGCGTTCATGGTGCTGTTCGTCGGCCTCGGCGTCGATTTCTCGATCCAGTACGGCGTGAAGTATCGCGAGGAACGCTTCCGCGACGAGCGCATCGATCACGCACTGATCGGCGCCGCGCATTCGATGGGCATGCCGCTCGCGCTGGCCACGGCGGCCGTCGCGGCGAGCTTCTTCTCGTTCATCCCGACCGCGTATCGCGGCGTGTCCGAGCTCGGTCTGATCGCGGGCGTCGGGATGTTCGTCGCGCTGCTGACCACGCTCACGCTGCTGCCGGCGCTGCTGCGCCTGTTCGCGCCGCCGGGCGAATCGAAGACGCCGGGTTTCCCGTGGCTCGCGCCCGTCGACGATTACCTCGATCGCCATCGCAAGCCGATCCTGATCGGCACGCTCGCGGTCGTGATCGGCGCGCTGCCGCTGCTCGCGTTCCTGCATTTCGACTTCAACCCGCTGCACCTGAAGGACCCGAACAGCGAATCGATGGCGACGCTGCTCGCGCTGAAGGATTCGCCGGAAGCCGCCGTCAACGACGTCACGCTGCTCGCGCCGTCGCTCGCGCAGGCCGATGCGGTCGCGAAGCGCCTCGACGCGCTGCCCGAAGTCGGCCGCACGACCACGCTGTCGACCTTCATCCCGGCCGACCAGCCGGCCAAGCGCGCGGCGATCGCCGCGGCCGCGAGCGAACTGCTGCCCGCGCTGACACAGCCGGCCGCGCCGCCCGCGACCGACGCGCAACGCGTGGCCGCGCTCAAGCGCGTGTCGGATCTGCTGAGCTATGCAGCCGAAGATCACCCGGGCCCGGGCGCAGCGGCCGCGCAGCACCTGTCCGCGTCGCTCGCGAAGCTTGCCGCCGCCGACAGCGCGACGCGCGACCGTGCCGAGCGCGCATTCTCCGATACGCTGCGCATCGCGCTCAACCAGCTCGCCGCGCTGCTGCAGCCGCAAGACATCACGCGCGAATCGCTGCCGCCGCAGATCGTGCGCGACTGGGTCGCGCCGGACGGCCACGCGCTCGTGCAGATCTCGCCGAAGGTGCCGAAGGGCGTCGATCCGAACGACGACACGATGCTGCGCCGTTTCGCCAAGGCCGTGAAGGCCGCGGAACCGGGTACGACCGGCGGGCCGATCTCGATCCTGCATTCGGCCGACACGATCATCAACGCGTTCCTGCACGCGGCGATGTGGTCGATCATCTCGATCACGGTCCTGCTGTGGGTCACGTTGCGCCGCTTCGGCGACGTGCTGCGCACGCTCGTGCCGCTGCTCGTGTCGGGCATCGTGACGCTCGAGATGTGCGTCGTGCTCGGCATGTCGCTGAACTTCGCGAACATCATCGCGCTGCCGCTGATGCTCGGCGTCGGCGTCGCGTTCAAGGTGTATTTCGTGATGGCGTGGCGCGCGGGGCAGACGGGCCTGCTGCATTCGAGCCTCACGCACGCCGTGCTGTTCAGCGCCGCGACGACGGCAACCGCCTTCGGCAGCCTGTGGCTGTCGCACCATCCGGGCACGTCGAGCATGGGCAAGCTGCTCGCGCTGGCCCTGACCTGTACGCTGATCGGCGCCGTGGTGTTCCAGCCCGTCCTGATGGGCAAACCGCGCGTCAAGCGCGCCAAGAACCAATCGCAAGGAATCAATGAATAAGGTGCGAATCATTGCGGCGACCGTCGCCGCCAGCGCGGTGCTGACCGGCTGCGCGACGGGACCGAACCGCAACCCCAACGACCCGCTCGAGCCGATGAACCGGGCGATGTACAAGTTCAACGACACGGTCGACACGAACATCGCCCAGCCGATCGCGAAGGGCTACCAGAAAGTCACGCCGACGCCGGTGCGCACCGCGATCAGCAACTTCTTCTCGAACCTCGGCGATCTCGGCAACATGGCCAACAACCTGCTGCAGTTGCGCATCACCGATGCGACGCAGGATTTGATGCGCGTGGCGATGAACTCGCTGTTCGGCGTCGCCGGCCTGATCGACATCGCGACGCCGGCCGGGCTGCCGAAGCATCACCAGGATTTCGGGCTGACGATGGCGCGCTGGGGCATGCCGTCCGGCCCGTACCTCGTGCTGCCCGTGTTCGGGCCGAGCACGATCCGCGATGGCGTCGGCCGCGCGGTGGACGTGCGCTTCAACCTGCTGAACTACATCGAGCCGGCCGCGCGCAATCCGATGTACATCGCGCAGTTCATCAGCGCGCGTTCCGACCTGCTCGGCGCGACCGACCTGCTGAAGCAGGCCGCGCTCGATCCGTATTCGTTCGTGCGCGACGCGTACCTGCAGCAGCGCAAGTCGCTCACGTATCACGGCCAGTCGGCGTCGGCCGCGGCGCCGAACTACGCGGAGCCGGGTGAAGCCGGTGCAGTGCCGGCGGCCACGCCGACCATGCCGGGCGGCTTGCCGAACTATGAGGACCCGGGCGATGCGGGCGGCACACCCGGCGGCGCATCGGGCGCGGCGCCGAACAATGCACCGGCCGCGCCGGGATTGCCGCAGTACGACGATCCGGGCGCGGATAGCGCGATGCCGGCGAGTGCGCCTGCCGCGACACCGGTCGCTGCGTCGGCTGCTGCACCCGCAGCTGCGTCGGCGGGAGCGACGACAGCGCCGGCTGCCAACGGCGCGCCGATCGCGCCGGCGATGCCGACGCTGCCCGCGAGCAGTCCCGCCGCGCAGTAACGCCGCGCAGTAACGCCGCAACGGCGTCCGCGCAAAAACAAAGAGCGCTGCATGATGCAGCGCTCTTTGTTTTTGCGCGCGAAACGGCAGACCGAAAAGCGGGAAAGAAGGGTAGCGGCGTGTGTCTGCTCAGACGATCCGCATCGCCCCCGCACGCCCAAACGCATGCCGCGCCTGAATCAGCGTCGTGCGCGCTGCGCGCGCATCGCTGGCAACTTGCAGCAGCGGCCCGAGCTGCGACGGCTGCTTCAGCAGTTCGCGCAGGATCGGCAGGATCGCCGTGCTGCCGTCGTCGCGCAGGCCGGCCGTCGCTGCGCTCGGCAGCGTGCGCCACGCCGGATCGACGATCGCGCGGCACACCGCGAACGGCACGCCGCGTGCAGCCGCGAAGGCCGCCGCGATATGCGACTCCATGTCGACGGCCAGCGCGCCCTTCGCGTGATGCAGCGCCGCCTTGTCCTGTTCGCTGACGACCGGCGCGCCGACGGCCGCGATCGTGCCGCGCGTGACGCGCGCCCACACCGGCGTGTCGTGCAGCGCGGCGACGAGCCGCGTGCTCCAGCCCGCGTCGGTCTCCACGCGACCGAACGGCCCGTCGATCGCGTTCGCGATCACGAGCGCACCGGGCGCGAGATCCGGTGCGAGCCCGCCCGCCGTGCCGAAGCTGACGATGCCCGCGCAACCGCGCGAAGTCGCTTCGGTCAGCGCCCGCTCGAGCCGGTCGGCCCGCGCGGCGAACACGGCCTCGACGCCTTCACCGCGCGCGATGCGCGCCTCGAACGCCATCCCGGTCACCGCGATGATGGGCAATACGCCGTCGTGCTGCGTCGTCGCCACGCGTTACATCCCGACCGTCACGCGCGTCGCGTTCGCGCGCTTCAGGTTGCGGTAGCGCGCCAGCGCCCACAGCGGGAAGAACTTGCGATAACCGTGGTAGCGCAGGTAGAACACGCGCGGGAAGCCCGTTGCCGTGAAGCGCGTCTCGTCCCACAGCCCTTCTTCGTTCTGCTGAGCGACGAGGTAGTCGACGCCGCGCGCCACGGCCGGGTTGTTCACTTCGCCGGCCGCCATCAGGCCGAGCAGCGCCCAGGCCGTCTGCGACGCCGTGCTCGGCGCCTGCTCGTAACCGCGGTAGTTCAGCTTGTAGCTGTCGCCGTCCTCGCCCCAGCCGCCGTCCTTGTTCTGGATCGACAGCAGCCACTGCGCGGCGCGCTTCATGCGCGGGTCGTCCGGCGTCAGGCCGGCCGCATTCAGCGAGCACAGCGCCGTCCACGTGCCGTACACGTAGTTCATCCCCCAACGGCCGTACCAGCTGCCGTCCGGCTCCTGTTCCTTCAGCATGTAGTCGAGCGCGCGGCGGGCCGGCTCGCTGTTCAGCGGCGTCTCGCCGAGCTGCGACAGCATCGACAGGCAGCGGCCCGACACGTCGGCCGTCGGCGGATCGAGCAGCGCGCCGTGATCGGAGAACGGGATGTTGTTCAGGTAGTACTGCGTGTTTTCCGGTTCGAACGCGCCCCAGCCGCCGTCGCTGCTCTGCATGCCGACGACCCATTCGCGCGCCCGCGCCATCGATTCGCGATACGTGTCCGATTGCTTGAGCTTTTGCGCGCGATCCATCGCCATCACGACCACGGCCGTATCGTCGACGTCAGGGTAGTGCGCGTTCGCGTACTGGAACGCCCAGCCGCCGGGCCGCACGTTCGGGCGGCGCGAGATCCAGTCGCCGCGCACGTCGAGGATCTGCAGCGGGCGCAGCCATTCGAGGCCGCGCAGCACGGCTTCCTCGGCACGCGCATCGCCGGTCTCGAGCAGCGCATGCGCGACGAGCGACGTATCCCACACGGGCGACAGGCACGGCTGGCAATACGCCTCGTCGTCGTGCACGACGAGCAGCTTCTCGAGCGCCTTGCGCGCGATCGCACGGTTCGGATGATCTTCCGCATAGCCGAGCACGTCGTACATCATCACCGCGTTGGCCATCGCCGGATAGATCGCGCCGAGGCCGTCCTCGCCGTTCAGGCGCTCGTCGACGAACGACACGGCCTGACGGATCGCGCGTTCGCGCGTATAGCTCGGGAACAGGCCGTCGACCGCGCGCAGCGCATGGTCGACCACGCGGAAAAACGCGAACCAGCCCGCGCTCTGATGGCCCTGGCGCGGCAGCAGCCCGGCGTTGACGGGCGGATCGATGAACAGCTCGTCGATGCGCACGCCGCGCGGGTTCTTCGCGAGCGGACGCTTCGCGTTCAGCACGAGCAGCGGCACGATCACGGTGCGCGCCCAGTACGACACCTTCGACAGGTGGAACGGGAACCACTGCGGCAGCAGCATGATCTCGACCGGCATCATCGGCACCGCGCGCCACGGAATCGCACCGTACAGCGCGAGCTGGATGCGCGTGAACACGTTCGACATCTCGGCGCCGCCCATCGCATGGATGGCACGGCGCGCGCGCTGCATGTGCTCGGCGTTCTCGTCGTCGCCGATCACCTTCAGCGCGAAATACGCCTTCACGCTCGCGCTGATGTTCGGCGCGCCGTCGGTGAACAGCGGCCAGCCGCCGTCGGCCTGCTGGATGCGGCGCAGATACTTGCCGATCTTCTGTTCGAGCTCGAGGTTCGGCGTCTCGCCAAGATAGTGGACGAGCAGCACGTATTCGGCGGGAATCGTCGAATCCGCCTCGAGTTCGTAGACCCAGTGGCCATCCGCTTGCTGCGCGGCGAGCAGCGCGTCGGTCGCACGCGCGACAGCCGCGTCGACGCCGGCCGGCACGGCGCCGGCGGACAAGGTAGCCATTTCGGTGAGATCGTTCATCGGTCCCTCTCTTTATTGCGTCTGGAGCACGTCCGCGGCCAGCTGGCCGGAACGGATCGCGCCCTCGATCGTGGCGGGCAAGCCGGTGGCAATCCAGTCGCCCGCGAGTACAAGATTGGTCCAGCGCGTACGCACGGCCGGACGTTTCATTTCCTGCGACGGCACCGCCGCAAAGCCCGCGCGCGGCTCGACGACGAGCTGCCACGCGGGAATGGTTTCCGGGTTCGCGCCGCTCACGCGCGCGACGTCTTCCCAGATGCGCCGCGCGAGCGTGTCGCGCGGCATGTCGAGCCAGCGACCCGCATCGCGGATCGTCGCCGCGAGCAGCCCGTCGCCGGTCCGCACTGCGTCGACGACGCCGTTGACGACGGTCGTCTGCAGCGGATTGCCGGTCGACGCGTCGACCGCGAAATACGCGGTCACGACCGCGCTGAACGTGTCGGGCGCCGCGAGTTCGGGCACGAGCGGCTGCGCGACCTCGGGCGGCACGGCCAGCACGACCGCGTCGCCCGGCGCGAGATCAATGCGCTCGCCGCCGATCGACACCGCATCGACCGCATTACCGTGCGCGCCGAATTCGAACGCGTCGAGCCGCGAATTCAGGCGGATCTGCGCGCCGCCGTACTGCAGCATCCGCAGCGCCGGTTCGACGAACGCGCTGCCGAGCCCGCGACGCG
>NZ_BCPO01000173.1:0-77251 GCF_016586105.1 Burkholderia sp. E168m15 | reverse complement strand
GTCGCATCGCATCGTCTGCGCGAGCGAGCGGCCCGTGCGGGCGAACGCGAGCGGGGCGAGCGCGAGGTAGTCGAGCGGCGTCGTGCCCGGCGCGCGCGACGCGGCATCGAACAGCCACGACGGCCAGCGGCCGTTGCCGAAGCGCAGCGTCCAGCGCTGCTGCGACGCGACGTCCACGACCGGGCATTCAGCCAGCGCGGGCCCCGCGAGTTGATCGGCCGCGCCGATCGCGCGCAGGTAGCGCTGCGTCGCGGGCTGCCCCGCGAAAACCGTATGCAGCCCGCTGTCGAGCGTCGTGTTCAGCGTCCCGTCGAACCACGAGCGGCAGCGGCCGCCCGCGTGTGCATGCGCGTCGTGCAACACGATGCGGCGCCCGCGACGTTGCAGCTCGACCGCGGCAGACAGGCCCGCGAGTCCTGCGCCGATCACGTGGACGGTTCTGGGCATCGCCTCGGTCGACTCAGAACAGCGCGTAGCGCGCGGCGATCATCAGCATGCGCGCCTTCGGCTTGCGCAGCGGCGCGCGCGGCGCGGCAAAGCCGCGTGCGATCGCGGCCTCGAGAATGCAGCGATACGCGCCCGACATGATGCGCGGCGCCTTCACCTGCGCACGCGGGCAGGTGTCCATCACCGCATCGGCCTGGCAGAAGTGCTCGAGCGCGCGCTCGACGAGCGTCGCGCACACGCGCGGCAGCGCCGGATCGCGCACGATCGTCGCCGGATCGGTGATCGCGATGCCTTCGCGCGCGAGCAGCTCGCGCGGCAGGTAGCACCGGTTGATCGCCGCGTCGTCGTCGATGTCGCGCAGGATGTTCGTCAGTTGCAGCGCGCGGCCCAGGTGGTGCGACAGCGCGATCCCTTCGGCTTCCGGCATCCCGAAGATCCTCACCGATAGCCGGCCGGCCGCGCTCGCCACGCGATCGCAGAAGAGGTCGAGCGTCGGCTCGTCGGGCGCGCAGATATCTTCGGCCGCGTCCATCGCCATTCCGTCGATCATCGCGTGGAAATCGTCGCGCTGCAGGTTGAACGCGCGGATCTCGCGATCGAGCGCGACCAGGTGGCGCGGCGGCCGACCGGCGAAGCAGGCGTCGATGTCCGCGCGCCAGCGATTCAAGCCCGCGTTGCGCTCGGCGCGCGGCAGGTCGCTGTCGGCGATGTCGTCGACCGCGCGGCAAAACGCGTAGACCTGGAACATCGCATCGCGCTGCACGGCCGGCAGGATGCGCATCGCCAGATAGAAAGAACTGCCCGATGTGACGGCAGCGGCGTCGGTTTCTTGTTCGTCCACGACGGAATGGGAAACGGCCAAGACGAGCTCCACGGAGACACCCACGCGGGGCGATTGAAGAAGCCATGCCCGGCAGGGATGGTCAGGGCGTCGAATGCGTGCGGGATAGGCGAACGATCGACGCAGACAGGCACAAATTACCGGCCGGAAGCCGGAATTGGCCGAAAGTATAGCAATCTTTGAAGTTCGATGGCGGACACGCGCCATGTGTGGCGGGGTGTTGAGCGCCCTGGAGAGGGCGGCGCGGCCGGCCTCGGCGAACGGGCCTCGCGCGACGCGTCAGCCGTAGACGATGTCGCGCTGCAGATCGAGTGCGATGAGCCCCATTTCGCGTGTGAGCTGCAGCATCGAGCGGCGCTCGAGGCGCGAGCCCATGAAGCTCGTCACGCGGCCGTCGGGTTCGGCGGTGAACTGGAAAACCGCGCCGCCCGTACCGAACCACGCGCCCGGCACGTCGGGCGATTCCTGCCAGTCGATCTGCTCGAATACGCGCGCGATGCCCGCGCGCACCAGGTCGCCCGGGCCGATCGGCGGCGCGATGTCGCCGAGGTCGTCGAGCGAATAGGGGCCGGGTTTGTTCGGCTTCCGGTAGAAGAGATAGTCGACGTTCATGGGGCGCAATCGCAGGCAAAGCAACAAATTAGCGCGCTTCGGCACAAATTCAAATCGGATACCGACGAAATGTGGCCTGCGCGACACAAAGGGACGGATCGTTGCCGCCCGGGAAACGCGCCGCGCGATCGCGTTTCGATGGCGGCCGGTTCGTCTAAGATGACACCTTTCTCGAAAAATACGGACACCATGGAGACGAACGACAACGCCACCCCGCAGTCCGATCATCCCGTTTTCGTGCTCGTGCACGGCGCGTGGCATGGCGCGTGGTGCTACGCCCACGTGGCGGCCGCGCTGGCCGCGCGCGGCTACCTGTCGATCGCGCGCGACCTGCCCGCGCACGGCATCCATGCGCGCTTTCCCGCGTCGTACCTCGCCCGGCCGCTCGACAAGGACGCGTTCGGCGCCGAGCCGTCGCCGGTCGCGAACACGACGCTCGACGACTACGCGACGCAGGTGATGCAGGCCGTCGACGACGCGTACGCGCTCGGCCGCGGCAAGGTCGTGCTGGTCGGGCACAGCATGGGCGGCCTCGCGATCACGGCGGCAGCCGAACGTGCGCCGGAAAAGATCGCGAAGATCGTCTATCTCGCGGCCTTCATGCCCGCGTCGGGCGTGCCGGGCCTCGACTACGTGCGCGCGCCGGAAAACAAGGGCGAGCTGCTCGGCCCGCTGATGCTCGCGAGCCCGCGCGTGGCCGGTGCGCTGCGCGTCGATCCGCACAGCGGCGATGCCGCGTATCGCGAACTGATGAAGCGCGCGCTGTACGAAGACGTGCCGCAGGCCGACTTCGATGCGGTCGCGAACCTGATGAGCTGCGACGTGCCGGCCGCGCCGTTCGCGACCGCGATCCCGACGACCGCCGCCCGCTGGGGTGCGATCGACCGTCACTACGTCAAGTGCCTGCAGGATCGCGTGATCCTGCCCGCGCTGCAGCAGCGCTTCATCGACGAAGCCGACGCGTTCGCGCCCGGCAACCCGACCCACGTGCACCAGCTCGACAGCAGCCATTCGCCGTTCGTGTCGCAGCCGGCCGTGCTGGCCGGCGTGCTCGCCGACATCGCGAAAAGCTGAGCGGGGCGGGCGCGGTCAGTCAGCGTACGCGACCGACCGATCGCGCCCGAGCCGCTTCGCACGATAGAGCGCGGCGTCGGCCTCGTTGACGAGTACGTCGCAGGTCAGCGCGCCGGCTTTCGCGCAGGTGCCGCCGACGCTCGCCGTGACCGGCACGCTGACGCCCTCGGCATCGACCGGCATGCTGCCGATCGCCTCGCGCACCTTGTCGGCCACCCGCATCGCCTCGTCGAGATTCGTGCACGGCAGCAGCAGCGCGAATTCCTCGCCGCCGAAACGCCCGAACGTATCCTGCGCGCGCACGATCGACGCGACGCGGCGCGCGGTCTCGCGCAGCACGGCGTCGCCCGCCGCATGCCCGAAGCGGTCGTTGATCGTCTTGAAGTGGTCGAGGTCGAACAGCAGCACCGACAGGTCGCCGCCGTAGCGCTGCCAGCGCGCGAATTCGTCGCCGAGCCGCGCCTCGAAGAAGCGCCGGTTCGCGATGCCGGTCAGCCCGTCGCGGTTCGCGTGTTCGCGCAGCTTCGCGACCGCTTCCTCGCGCTCTCGTTGCATCACGCTCACGTGCGTGACGTCCGAGATCGTCACGCACACGGCCTCGACGTCGCGGCCGCGCGTGAGCGGCATGAACGTGCAGTCCTGCTGCATGTAGTCGACGCCGCCCGTGATCGGCCGGTCGTGCTCGAAGCGGAACAGATAGGGCCGCTGCTCCCACGAGCTGAACGCGAAGCTGCCCAGCTGGAACACGCTCTCGAGCTTGCGCGACAGCCACGCGCGCGGCAGGTCCGGAAAGCAGTCGAAGATGTTGCGGCCGATCACGTCGGCGGCCGGGATGCCGCTGTGGTCCTGCATGAAGCGATTCCACATCAGGACGGTCATCGAACGGTCGAGCACGAACAGGCCGAAGCCGACCCGCTCGATCACGAGGTCGCTCAGCGACGGGGCGGCGGCCGTCATAGCGCGGACAGCAACGCGTCGAGCGCGTCGCCCATCAGGCGGATCGAATCCTCGGCCATCAGCATCACGAAATGTGCGCGGAACGTATGGTCCTCGAGCCCGAAGTTCACCTCGAGCAGCAGCGCGACGCTCCACCCCAGTTCGTTCGGCTGGAAGACGTCGTCGAACGACACGTTCGCACCGAGCAGCCCCGGCGGAAAGAACACGGGCTTGCGGCCGAGTTCGTCGAGGATCGACGCGACGCAGGCGCCCATCAGCACGTTCGCGACGTCGAACACGATCTCGTCCGGCGTCGCCATCCCGCCGTACACGCCGTCGCCGAAGGTACGGTCGACGACCGACATGAGCCGCGCGACACCCGCCGTGCGGCACAGCACGATCGCCTCGCCCTTGATGTCGGAACGGAAGCCCTGGCGCACGGCAGTCACGTTGTCGTGGATGCCCGTCATCTCGCGCAGCGCGTCGCCCGCGTCGGCCGCTTTCACGACGCGCACGCGCGGCACCGACAGCTCGATGAAATGCCCGAGCAACAACGCAAGCCGCGCGGCGGCGCGGCCCATTGCAAGGTTGGCGATTTCCTGCAACGCGTCGCGTTGCTCCGCCGTGAACACCGATTCAGGCATACAACCCATACTCCTTGAGAATGGGCAGCAATGCCTCCGACGTCACGGGCTTGGCAACGAATGCGATCGCGCCCAATTCACGCACGCGTGCTTGCGCCTGCGGCTGGATATCGGCGGATACCACGATCACGAACGTGTTCAGATCTTCGTGGCGCAGTGTTTCCAGGACCTGATATCCGCTCATGTCGGGCATCGTCAGGTCCAGAAACATCACGGAAGCTTTGCCGTCACGATAGAGCGCCAAGGCCTCGCGACCATTCGCTGCATACGCGACGTCAACGTCCCAGTCTCCCGGCAGCGCCTTTGTCAGAAGTTTGCGAGCGAGCAGCGAATCGTCGGCAATTACAATCGGCAAAGGCATGGGGCGATGCGGTATACGGAATGGTCTCTCTCGCGTTAACGACCGCGCGGCGCTCTTCTTTAGTGCCTTGCGTTTCGGGCGCGGCCAACCGCCTTGCGACCAGGCACGGGCGCCGCGACGCAGGTGCGCGCGACGCACCGCGCGGCAATCGCCGACGGGCGCATGTATCTGTCATAGGGAAAGCAAGGCGCGATTCTCGGAGTAAACCGGAGGCGATGCAACTCGCCATTTTCACCATTTCGAACAGAATCGGTCCGATCGCGCGTGATTCCGAAAACAGCCGCGACCATTTTCGAGATAAGCACGCAAAATTTTTCCTTGTGTACGTTTGCGCTGCCGGATTCGTCGCGTTTTCAATCTGACGGTTTACCTCTGTCATATACGACAGGTTTGCGCCCGTACGGCACCGCACGGCGGGCCACCGCAACTCGTTTATGATGGCAGACACCTCTGCCTCACCCGCTTTCCTCGATGACGTCCGAACGGCCTGCCGACTCCCGCGCCCCCGCCCCTTCTCCCGCCGACGACTGGCAGGATGACGGCAGCTACGCGTCCGGCGCACCCGAGCACGATTTCGCGGTGCGCCGCGTGACGCTGATCGTGCTGCTCGTCGCGGCGATCGTGCTGCCGTGCATCTACGTGGTGGTGATGGCGTACAACGACCTGAAGGCGCGCGAGGCCGCCGCGAGCGACGTGACGATGCGCACGGTGCGGGTCGCCGAGGAACACGCGCTCAAGGTATTCGACCTGAGCGAAACGCTCGATGCGCGCATCGTCGACCTCGTGCAGGACATGGACGACGCGACCGTGCGCAGCAAGGAGTCCGACATCCATGAAGCGCTGAACACGATCGGCGGCGGCTATCCGCAGGTGGCCGCCGTGTCGATCTTCGGCGCGAGCGGGATGCTGCTCGCCAACAGTCTCTACTATCCGGCGCCATACGCGTCGATCGCGAACCGCGACGATTTCGCCGGCATCCGCGACGGCAAGGTCATCGAACACATCTCGCGGCTGATGATGGGGCCGCTCAAGCTCGAGAACATTCCCGTCTTCAACACGGGCGTCGCGCGACGCCATAGCGACGGTTCGTTCGCCGGCATGGTGTCGATCGCGCTGAAGTCGTCGTATTTCAATGCGTTCTACCGCGACCTGCTCGGCGGCGCGAGCACGCCGATGACGATGGCGCTCGCGCGCTCGGACGGCGCGGTGATCGCGTCGTATCCGCCGCCGCCGTCGCTCGCGCACACCGATCGCTCGGTCACGTTCGGCAACCCGCGCAACGATCCGCGCGCGGGCGTGGTGCGCGTGGGCCACGACGGCGCGAGCAGCGAGATCGTCGCGTATCGCCAGGTCGGCAGCTATCCCGTCTACGTGACCTGCGCGTACCGCACGTCGGCGATCTGGCATGAATGGTACGAACACCTGAGCGTGCTGTTCATCTCGATGTTCGCGCCGTCGGTCGCGCTGTGGTCCGTGATCTGGCTGTCGCTCAAGCGGCTGAAGGCGGAAGAGGAAGCGTGGGACCGCTGGCAGGCCGAAGCGTCGATGCGGCGCTCGATCGAATCGGCGTACCGGCAGTCGCGCAAGATGCAGGCGCTCGGCAATCTCGTCGGCAGCGTCGCGCACGACTTCAACAACCTGTTGATGATCATCTCGAGCAACGTGCAGATCGCGCGGCGACGCGGGGTCCAGCATCTCGACAAGGAGCTCGGCGCGATCGAGCGCGCGCTGAAGAACGGCCAGTCGCTCACGCGCCAGCTGCTCGGCGTCGCGCGCAAGCAGCCGCTGCACAACGAGACGATCGACATCGGGCAATGGCTCGGCACGTGCCGCGAACTGCTGAAGACGTCGCTCGGGTCGAAGTCGTCGCTGGTCGTCGCGATCGAGCCGGGCGTCTGGCCGATTCGCGTCGATGTCGCGGAGCTCGAGCTCGCGGTGATCAACCTCGCGGTCAACGCGCGCGATGCGATGGCAACCGGCGGACGCTTCACGGTCGGCGCACGCAACGTCACGCTGCGCCGCGAGGACGGCTTCCCGCTGACCGGCGACTTCGTGCAGATCTCGCTCGACGACACGGGTTCGGGCATGGCGCCCGACGTGCTCGCCCGTGCGTTCGAACCGCTGTTCACGACGAAGGCGCAGGGGATGGGGACGGGGCTCGGCCTGCCGCAGGTATTCGCGTTCTGCGAACGCTCGGGCGGCCTCGCGACGATCGACAGCGCGGTCGGCGCGGGGACGTCGGTGCGTCTGTACCTGCCGCGCGCGCGGGCCGAGGACGTCGTCGCGCGGCCGGCAGCCGTCGCGCACGAGGGGGGCAACGGCGCGCTCGCCGGTCTGCACGTGCTGCTGGTCGAGGACAACGACGAAGTCGCGGCCGGCACGGAAGCGCTGCTGTCGCTGCTCGGTCATCGCGTGACCTATGCGCCCACCGCCGACGATGCGTTGCGCCTGATCGAGGGCACCGCAGCGAACGACGCGTTCGATCTCGTGATTTCGGATATCCACATGCCAGGCCGCCTGAACGGCATCGACCTGGCAGAAGCGGTCGAAAAGCGGCCGGGGAAGCTGCCCGTGATTCTCGTCACGGGTTATGCGGAGGAGCTCGACCGTACGCGCACCGTCAACGTCCGCGTGCTGTCGAAGCCGTTCGACATCGCGCTGCTCGACGAGATCCTGCTGGGCATCCGCGAAGCGCGCGACGCACGACACGCCGGCGCGTGATCCGCTCTTGGTTGGGGGGGCGGCGCCGCCGCGACGGCGTGAGCACGCGCGGCGGCGATCAGGCCAACGAGGTCAGGCCGATTTCAGCAGGCGCACCCAGCTCGCGTAGCGATCGACGAAGCCCTGCAGGAACTTGCGGGTGTCCTCGCTGACGATCTGCCCCTGGTCGTCGATGCGCGCCGGGTCGTGCTTGATGAACATCTCGGGCTGACCGAGCGTCTTCACGTCGAGGTACGCGAGCACGTTGCGCAGGTGCTGCTGCGCGAGCGCGGTACCCACCGCGCCCGGCGACGTGCCGAGCACCGCGCCCGGCTTGCCCGACCACGAGTTGGAACCCCACGGGCGCGAGCCCCAGTCAAGCGCATTCTTCAGGACGCCGGGAATCGACCGGTTGTACTCGGGCGTGACGAACAGCAGCGCGTCGGCGGCTTCGATCGACTGCTTGAAGCGTTTCGCGACTTCCGGGAAATCCGCGTCGTAGTCCTGGCTGTACAGCGGCAGCTCGCCGATCTCGACGAACTCGAACGAAAAATCGGCGGGGGCGAGCGAGATCACGGCGTGCGCGAGCGCGCGGTTGGTCGAAGCGCGACGCAGGCTGCCGACGACGACCGCAATACGATAGGACATGACATTCTCCTTCCGGTGAGTGAGGAATCGGATCGATTGCTTCCGAATGGGCGACAAAGGTCTGTTTATAGGCAAGCCAGCCCGCGAGCCGTCCCACGGGGCCGTCCGGCCGACTTTCCACAAGGTTTTCCACAGAAATTGTGGATAACTCGACCGTTATGTTCTGACGTTACAGATTGCCCGACGCGCATCGCCGGCGACGCGCGAGACGGGGTTCGGCAAGCATAGCGCAGCGCGGCAGCCGGTTCCGTGAATTCGTGACGGAACATTGCGTTGCAGGCGAAGACCGCGCCCAGTAAGCTGCACGCACCGCGATGCGTCCGCTCCGTGACGCACGCGCGATCGCTTCGAGACACCGCCATTCACTCATGCTGTCCGCACACGACGACCCCGCCTATCTCGCGCAACTGCGGCACGACCTGCTGCGCTTCGCTCGACTCCAGCTCCGCGATGCCGACGCAGCCGAAGACGCCGTGCAGGAAGCGCTGGCTGCCGCGTGGTCGCATGCCGGCGAGTTCGCCGGGCTGTCGGCCCACAAAACCTGGGTGTTCGGCATCCTGCGCAACAAGCTGATCGACGTGCTGCGCGCACGGCAGCGGATGGTGAGCCTGACCGCGCTCGATGCCGAGCTCGACGGCGAATCGATCCTCGATCGCGAATTGTTCAAGGACAATGGACACTGGGCCGCGCATGCGAAACCGCGACCGTGGCCGAAGCCCGACACGCTGTTGCAGCAACAGCAGTTCTGGACGCTGTTCCAGGTCTGCCTCGACCATCTGCCGGAGCAGATCGGACGCGTGTTCATGATGCGCGAATTCCTCGATGTCGAGATCGCGGACATCTGCAACGAATTGACGTTGACGACGAATCATTGCAGCGTGCTGCTGTACCGGGCGCGCACGCGCCTGCGAACCTGCCTGAGCGAAAAAGGACTGACGACCGAAGATGCTGCCGGGGAAATGTACTGACGTGACACGCCTGCTGTCGGATGCGCTCGATCGGCATCTGACGCTGCACGAGCGCCTGCAGGTGCGCGTGCATCTGCCGACCTGCAGCGGATGCCGCGCCTATCGCGGGCAGATCTCGCTGTTGCGGATGGCCGCGAAGGCGGCGGCGGGGCGGGAGCCGGACGATGATGATGGGTCGTCTTCCGGTAAAGGCTAGACGCCGCGGTGGCGACATATCGTTCCGGGGACGGCTGGCGGCGCGTGCGGCCTGACGGTCGTGTCGGTCTGGATTGCCGTTACGTTTACGTGTGCAGGGCTGAGTCAGGCCGCGTTGATGCAATAAGAAAAATACGCCGGACAAGAATTATTCGAACAGCGCCTTCACCGACTCGGGCGGACGACCGATAGCCGCCTTGCCGCGGTACACGACGATGGGGCGTTGCAGCAGGATCGGATGAGCGACGATCGCCGCGTAGGCTTCAGCGTCGGTCAGGTCCGCGCGGGCAAGGTTCAGCGTCTGGTACGGCTCCTCGCCGTCGCGCAGCATGTCGCGAACCGGGCGGCCGAGTTGCCGATGCAGCGTTTCCAGGTCCTCGACTGTCGGCGGCGTCTTCAGATACTCGACGACGTTCAGCGGCACGCCGGCCGTATTCAGCGACTCGACCAACGCAAGCGTCTCGCGGGACTTCGAGCATCGGGGGTTGTGGTAGATCGTGATCATCATTCAAGCCTGGATGGTGGAGCCCTGTATTGTAGCCAGTCTGCATGGGAGGCTCGGCGGGTGGGGCAGCTGAGATCGTGTGGCCTTCCTCGTGGCAGTCGGTCGCTGGCGCGGTTCGGTTTAGTGATGCGCCGTGATCGCGAGAGGGTGAGTGTTTGATGTCGTGAGACACACCTCAGCGAGTGGTTGTTTATGCGCATAAAGTGCGGGCAGGCAACGGCTTCATGGAGACTAGAGAGCGGCGGTTAGCCCGCCTGATGTCTCGTGAGGGCTGTCTCGGGCGGCAAAAAGAGCGCGGGGATCGCGGGACACTTCGGGTCGCTTATGCGCATAAAGCCTGCGAGGTGAGGTGCGGCTCCAGGCATTGACGTATGTCGACAGGGATACGGCACCGGACGACGGTCGTATCGATAGGCTATCGTCCCAACATCATTGCGCGCCTGACGTAGGCCAGGTCTCTGCCTTCCCCTCCATCGTAGGTCATCGTTGCGTCCGGTTTATGCGCATAAACGCTGCGGGCAAACGGAACGTTGCCTCGATGCATACACGTTCAACGACGTGCCTCGGGGCCGTGCATCTGACTCCGGCCAGCAGAACACACTTCTCTGTGGCGAATCCCGAGCGCTCCAGCCACGAAGTCGATCACCCCGACCGCCGCGGACTTTATGCGCACAAACTTCCGGCTCGCCGGCCACTCGCCGCGTCCAGCGAGAGGGCAGCACACCGAGACATCGCCGCGACGAACCGCCCCGGCGTTGGAGCACAAGAGATCCACCATCGAGCACTGCATCGACCGCTCTACATCAGTCTCGCCATCTCCTACACGCCGTCCTAACCGGCAATCCAATTTCCATCACGCCGTTTATGCGCATAAACCGATAGTCCGAATGGCCAACGCGTAGTTGTTGAACGACAATTTCATTGAAATTCAAATATCGTCCTGTAGAATTCCAACGACCAAAACAGGAGTGAAAATTGGCCGCGGAAATCATTGCAGTCACTCAACAAAAAGGTGGCGTCGGCAAAAGCACGATTGCCATGCATCTCGGCGCCGCGTTCCATGAAAAAGGGAAGCGCGTCCTCGTCATCGACGCAGACCGTCAAAACACGCTGGTTCACTGGTCGAGCGCATCCGGCGACAGCGACAACGGCATCCCGTTTCCGGTCGTCAATCTTGCCGAAGCCGACGGCCAGATCCATCGCGAGATCAAGAAGTTCATCAACGACTACGACATCATCGTCGTGGACTGCCCGCCGTCGATCACCGAGAAAGTGTCCGGCGTCGTCCTGCTGGCCGCCTCGATTGCCGTGATCCCGACATCGTCGTCGCCGGCCGATTACTGGTCGAGCGTCGGGCTGGTCAAACTGATTCAGCAGGCGCAGGTGATGAACGAAGACCTCCGCGCGGTCTTCCTGCTGAACAAGACCGAAGAGAAGCGCATGCTGACCCGCGAGCTCAAGCGTGCACTCGAAGAACTCGGCTTCCCGCTGCTGAAGACGCAGATCCCGACTCGGGAAGCGTACAAGCAGGCGATGGCGCTCGGTCAGACCGTGCTGCAAATGAACGATCGCGGCGGCAAGCTGGCCGCCGCCGAAATTCGCGCATGTGCCGACGAAATCGTCGCCATGCTGCCCTGACTTTATGCGCATAAAGGAGTCACATGAAACCCTCCCAATTCGCCAAAGGATTCCAAGCGCGCCCGGATATCACGACGAGCGAGAAGCGCACCGCGCTTGATCGGCTCAATGCGATCGACGGCATCGTCAAGTCCGAGACGCCGACCCCGGTGCCGACCAAATCCGCGAAGAAGGACATCGCACCGCCGCCTGCTCCGGCATTCGCGATCGATCCGTCCATCGACGAATCGCCGCAATACCGCGCGTGGCGCCTCGAGAATCGCTATGCGCCCGGGCAGGTGATCGAACTGCCGCTGAAGGCCATCAAGCACAGCCCGTTCAACCCGCGGCACTTCTATCTGAAATCGTCGATTGCCGAACTCGCGGTCAACCTTGCGAAGCAGGGGCAGCAGCAGGCGATCCACGTGATTCCGGATTACGACAATCCGGGCACGTATTTCGTCAGCGATGGTGGCCGCCGCGTGCGGGCGCTGAAGGAAGCGAACAAGGAGTCGGTCAAGGCGATCGTGATCGACGTGCCGATCGGCATCCAGAGCTACAAGCTCGGCTACGACCTCAACGTTCAGCGCGATTCGCAGACGGTGTTCGACAACGCGGTCGTGTGGCGCCGCTTCCTCGACGACAAGCATTTCCAGAGCCAGAAGGAGCTCTCCGAGCATCTCGGCCTCGACGAGTCGACGGTGGCCGTCGCGCTGTCGATCGGCAAGTTGCCGGAAGCGATCATGCAGGAAATGGTCGCGCGTCCCGATCGCTTCGGGTCGAACATGGCGTATCAGGTCGGTCGCTATCACAATGCGCGCGGCACCGAGGCCACGCTGCGACTGATCAACAAGATCGTGTCGGACGATCTCAGCACACGCCAGGTGTCGGACATCGTCAAGGGCCGCGTCGCGGCACAGGAGACGCCGAAGGCCGCGGGCCGTCAGCGCTATGCGCAGCGTCTCGAGATCAAGCTTGGCGGCAAGTCGGTCGGCGACCTGAAGTCGTATGGCGAAGACCGCATCGAACTGCGCCTGCGTGGCCTCCCGAAGGACAAGCGCGACGCGATCCTCGAGCAGCTCGAGCGAATGCTGTTGTCGGAGTAAGGGAAACGGCCGGCAAGGCCTGGTGAGGCCGCCGGCCCTGCCCGATCAGGGGTGGGGACCGGCGGTGGCCCGTCAGCGGGCCTGAGCGGGCCTCAAGCGGCCCGCGACTGGTTCAGCGTGAACGACAGCAGGTCACCGTCCGTCGGCTCGCCCCAGGTCTTCTGGGCCAGCCAGTCGAAAAAGGCCGTCTCGGCCAGCTTGGAATCGAGGCCGCGCTTGCGCCAGTCGTCGCGCAGATGCGAGCCCATCGTCGGCAACGCCTCCGACTCGAACGACTCGCGCGCCACTTCGCGCTCCGCGTCGCCCTGCTCTTCGTACAGCACCTTCGCTTCCTTGCGGCGGAACGCTGCGAACTCGCTCAGCAAGCGCGCCTTCAGATCGTCCGGCTGCGCAGCCGCAACCTTCGCGGAAGGCGTGCCGGCCGGCAGCGCGTCGACCGACTCCACCGGCGGCGCATAACCCTTCTTCAGCGCGTCCTTGAACAGCGCCGGCGCGCTCCGCACCGGCGGCAGCGTCGTGCTGCGCATCCGCTGCTCGGTCATCTGCAGCGCGGCACGAATCCGGTTTTCCTCGCTGTCCGCATAGAGCGTCTGCGCTTCCTTCAACGGGATTCCCAGCTTCACCATCCGGTCGACCAGCGTGCTGTCGAACACGTTCGGGTGTTCGTCGAGCGCGAGCATCGGCTGCTTGCGCTCGGTCACGCGGAACTGGATCTCGGCCACCCGACGCCCTTCGCGGTGCTCGATCAGCTCGACGAAGATGTTGGTGACCGCGTTGACTTCCGCGATCGCGGGACGCAGGTAGTCGCGCTTGAAGTACTTGTACTCGCGCTTCGCTTCGTCGCCGGCTTCCGTGTCGGGCGTGCCCGACAGGATCGGCCGCCACCATTCCCACGGCTCGCGCATCGTCAGGTGGCTCGGGTTCGTCAGGTAGCGCACGCAGATCTCGTACAGCGCGAGACCGGCGCTGCTGCGCAGCTGGCTCTGGAACTGCAGGCTCAGCCGCGCATACTGGACCGGGTCGAGCAGCTTCTTCTTGATCTTCGGCGCGAACGAGAATTCGACCCACACGCGGCGGGTGGTCGGGTCCTCGAGAATTTCCGCATCGGCGATCAGCGTGGAGATCCCCCACTTGCGGCCCGGCTTCTGGCTCGACGTCCCCGTGCTCCATTCGACCTGCACCGACACCATGCGGCGCAGGTGTTCCTTCACCAATGCGGTGTCGTTCGAATCGAAAGCGGAGTTCGCGACGATGTCCGACAGCAGCGCGCGATATGTATCGCCCGAGTCGTCGGCCTGCTGCGCGACGGCCAGCAGGACATTGAACAGCTTGCGAGTGAGGAGCGTGATCTTGCCGCTCTTCGGCTGAATGGCGATCGCCTCGACGGCCTTTCGCAATTCGGCTGAACTGGCACTCACCACATCCACATCGGTTTTCTTGGCGCGCTTCGTCGTGGCCATACGTCGGGTCGGAGGAGAAGTTTCCCGGAAGGATAGCGCCTGCGGTGATGTGCGTCCAGAACGACATGCTCACCATAGCCGGTGAAGCGTGCCGGCAAAACGGCACTCACCCGAACAGCTCCCGAAAACGCTCACCGGTCCGCCAGTGCGGCGTTCCGGACTCTTCCAGACGTGCCGCGGCATGCGCCGATTCACAGAATTTCACCTGTGCGCGACACGTGCGAAATTGGCTCCCGTATCGGCTCACCTTTCGATTTGTCGTAATTTTGCGACTGCGCAGACGTGAGTTCGACACAGGGCCGCGATTGCACCTCACCGCACCTTTTCCGACTGTGCCGATCGGCCTGTATGCATGTACAGGCGCGGGTCGCCGAGATATCGATCTGGCTTCGACACATGGAAAAGCGCGGTCGAAACCGGCATGCGCGGCCCGATCAGTGCCTATTTGGCCGGGCCGGGCGCGCATTGTACAGCGCGCAGATCGTATCCGGTCCCGAAAATACTCACCTCAAGCACAGCATGTTGATTCATCCGGGTGCCGACGAAGGCCCGACACACGGGCGACCGGCTGCCAATGACTCCCGAAAACACTCACCTCAACGAAAAAATGCGGCACAGCAACGGGTACGGAAATGGCTCCCGAAAAATCTCACCGTAACCGCCGCGGTATCAAAAATCCCAATCTCTTCCGATACTTATGCACAAAAGGCATTTGGCTGTGCATCGCCAGGAGCCCCCGAAAAGCCTCACCTTTCGACGGGTATCCTTCATACGACAACCGTATGTCGCCCCCCGAAAACTCTCACCTGTGCCAAAAAGTGGCACAGCAAAAACGAGATTTCTTCCAGTCCTGGCGGGCTTTTCGACGAATTCCGCCCCTCACAGGTCCCGAAAAACCTCACCTTTGACCATTTTTTCAGCAAATACGTCTCCCGGAAAACCTCACCTGTAAGCCAAGTCGGAGCCTGTGATCCATGCCCCGAAAAAGCTCACCTTAAGGCGAACGGGGCAGGAAAACCCGGATTTCCCTCCCGAAAAGTCTCACCTTTGGGGCATCACAGGCCCAGGAGAGCACTTTTGCTGTGCAAAATGGCGTCCACTTCCCGCAAATCCTCACGGCAAATTTCCGTGGAGTCCCGTGGAACCTCACCTTTCGCCAAATTTGCCCAAAAGATGGGCAGAATCGGGGCGCGAAGCAGGTCCTGCAAATTCTCACCTATGTCTGCACAGGCAGAAAACTGTGAAGTCAGGCACAGCGCGGCTTCTACGGCTGTGTGGCCCCGAAAACCCTCACCTTCAGGAAAACGTGTGTTTTACTGTGATCCCGAATCCGCTCACGACCCTTCCTGCAACGGCTCACGCAGCTCCCTGAACCCCATCACGTCAGCTCCCGCAGAAGATCACCTTGGCTCCCGTAAAACTTCACCTTGTCGGCCGGAGAGCCTTGCAGCATAAGGCTGTGCCGTGGCGTTAACGTTTTTAACTAAGGGTTCAAGGGTGTTTACTTCTAATACTCTCAAGACATCGGGCTGACGAGTTTTCCACAGACACCTCAACCCCAGAACACCCACGGGCGAACAGCTCCGCTGTCATGTGAAACAAAGGCCAAAATTCCGGGTCCGCTGAAAAATGCTTATGCGACAAGGACTTGAATAACTTTCTTCGCTTTGTTTCACGGAATTCCGGCTCACCTTCGGCAAGATTGGCTCCCTGATCCGATTTCTGTGCAAAACGACGTAAATTCACAACGGACCCTCGAAACAGGTATCAAGTAATACGTATTTCGTTATGATTGCCACAATTCATTGTCTGTGAGCGTGGTCATGACCCTGGACGAAATGCGTCAAGTCATTCGGGAAGAACTGGAATCGCTGCGTGCAAGCGGTGCGCGGCGCCAGGAATTGTCGCTGCACGCATGCAAGCGGCTGTTTTTCGATCTCGGCATTCGGCCGTCGGCCGCCAACGTCCGCGATCTTACCCAGACCGGCAGCGCCAGCGACATCCCGAAAGACATCGACCATTTCTGGGAACGCATCCGTTCCGCCTCCAAGATCCGGCTCGACGGCGCGGCGATCCCGAAAGCCGTCGAGGAAAAAGCCGGCGCGTTGCTCGGCGCACTCTATGAAGAGGCATTGAAAGCGGCGCGCGACAGCCTCGACGCCGACCGCGAACAGGTTCGCGCCGACATGGCCGACGCCGAACAGCGCTTGCGCGACGCGACCATCCGCCAGGAAACGCTTGAAGGTGCGCTCGCGCGCGGGGAAGCGAGAAACGAGCAATTGCAGGCGCGGGTGACCGAACTCGAAATTCAGCTCGCGTCGCAAACGACCCACGGTTCGGCAAGCGAAGCAACCTTGCTCACCACAGTCGCCCGACTCGAAAAGGAGTTGGCCGCGGCCGCCGGCCGCATCGATGCCGAACAGGCGCAGAACGCTGCGCTGCGTGACCGCATCGATGCTTTGCAAGCCGAATTGCAACAGCGCACCGAGCACTACGCGCAGCAAATCAAGGATGCGGTGGCGGAAGCCGAACGCCGCGTCAAGCCGATGCTGGTCGAACTGGACTCATTGCGCAGCATGGCGTCGACCTACCAGAGCGGGTTGCGCGACGTTCAGCGCAAGGAATTCGATTTCCTGCAGCAGTTGAGTTCTGCCAAGGCGCGTGCTGATCGGCTCGAGGAACAGTTGCGCAGCCAGAGCGACGAACTGGAACGCGCCACGCGCGACGTGAATTCGTTGCGCGCGAACCGCGGGATGAATCCGGAAATCGCCGCGCTGCTGCGGCGCCTGGCCGATGCCGGACAACTGGACGCGGACGCGTATGCCGCAATCGGCACCTCGCTGGATCAGGAGATTCCGGCCCCGGCGCGGTGCCCGCATTGCGACGGCGAACCGGAGCTGTCACATGGCGACGAGGGTTTTGAAGTCGCGTGCCCTGAGTGCGAGCACGCTTCGGGCGCGTGGCCGTCCCGCTTCGAAGCCGTCGCCCGTTTTGCGCAAACCTGACCGGGAAGCCGGCGATGCGCACAGGTGAGATGATCCGGGAAGCTTGAGGTGAGGTTTTTCGGGAGCTGTGAAACGGTGAGGCTGCGCCACGCAAGGCTGCTCACGGATCGCGTCGCGCGAGCAGCCGTTTCCTGATCAGTGAGTTTCGTCGCGGTCGGACGCGTCACCGTTGCTGTCGGCCAGCCCGTCGCGCCAGTTTTTCCACGCGCGATGCAGGCGATTCGACGAGATCGGCCGCATGAAGCCCAGCCATTTGCCGACCCGCTCGGGCGGCACGTCATGCTCGAACAGTTCCGCCGCGTAGGTATTGCGCAAGGTTTGCGGGCTGGTGCGTGCAGTGCGCGACGACGTGAGCCCGGCCGATTCGACGATCGCGTCGATCGCGCGCAGCATCGTCGCCTTGTGCATCGGCCGTCCGGCGTGCGACGCGGGGAAGACGAGCTCCCCCGGAATCTCCTGGCGTTTGCGTTCGGTGAGCCAGGCTTCCAGCAACGCGATCGCGAATGAGGCCAGATGAGTTTCGCGTGCGTAATCCGGATGCGTCGATTCGATCCGCAGCGACGTGTTGCTCGTATTGATGCAACTAATCGTAAGCGCGCGCGCTTCGCCGGTTTTGATGCCGGCGCCGAGAAATGCAGCGACGAGTGCGCGGTCGCGACGCTCCTTCCAGTACGCGGAACCCGACACGCCGATCGGCGAAAACAGATACGCGAGCAACGTCGCGCGTTCCGCCGGCGTGAGGAAGCCGGTCGGTTCGTTGTCGCGGGCCTTGCGCCAAGTCGCTTCGCCATCCTGAGCAATGAAGCGGGCCGGATTGGTCGATGCATATTCGGTGCGGCGAATATGATCGAGCACGCGCTCGATCAGCCGCAGATAGCGCATTCGCTGCGTTTTCTTGATCGGCAACTCGCCGACGAAGTTCGCGATGGTCGGTGTATCGACCGTCGCCAGGTTCTTTTGATGCGCGCGCATCCATGCGAGAAACGCGCCCCATTGCGCGCGATAGACATCGGCCGACGAGCGGCGATAGTCCTGCATTGCCAGCCATGCGTCGAACGCGGCTTCGGGCGAAAGAACCCAGTCGGACGCATCGCGGTCGAACAGGTCCTTTTCTTCCGGTGGGGCGGCGGTGTCGGGAGAGGCGGGAAGGGACATGGTATTAATTCCGTTAGTTGCGTATATGGTAGCCCTTTCCGCAACGTCTCGGGCAGCAAAAGGGTGAAGCGGCCGCCCTGCGCGGCGGCCGCGGTTGAGCCGTCAGTCGCCCCACGCCTTGGACGGGCGGAGAGGGCGCGACGGACGCACGGTATCGTGTGTCGTTGCCGCGGCTTCGTACGCGAGAACGGCGAATGAAAAGACCGCGGGCAGCGCGTTCGAGCGCCCGAAGTCGATTGGATCGTCGGTCTCGGGAAACGTCATGTCCGACGGCCGTTCGAACAGTTGACGCATGCCGGCGTCGTGCCGGCTCGCAAAGCCGAGATCGGCGAGCGCCTCGGCTTCGATCGCGTGCAGCAGGCGCCACGTCAGCGGCACGCGCTGACGGATGTACCGCCCGGCGATATGGCGAACGATCAATTCGAGGTCATGCGCGGCAGCCTTGAAGCTGAGCGCGGCCAAATCTTGTTCTTCTGTCATTGCAGGCTCCTGTCGACCGGAGCGGGCGCCTCGGTGCGCCGGCTCCGGCCCATGCATGGCGGAATGTCCGTATACTGTACAAACATACAGTACTTTCCGCAACTGGCCTGCAACTGACCTTTTGGCCGACTACCCGCGCCGTCAGCGATGGATCACGATCAACAAGGCCCGTGCTTCGGCCTTGCCGGGATTGCGGATTGCATGCGGCTCATCGGCCGGGTAACGCGCGGTGTCACCCGCCTTCAGGCGTCGGCTCGCCGCGGCGGCCTCGATTTCCATCGCGCCCTGCAGCACGGTGAGGTGCTCGCGCGTGCCCGGTTCGTGCGCGTTCGATACCAGGGCGCCGCCGCCCGGCAGCGTCAGTTCGTACCACTCGAACTTGCCGGCGAGGTCGATCGGGCCCCATACGCGCAACTGGTACCGGCCGTCGTGGCCGGCGAGCGTCGGAATGTCGTGCGGGCCGTCCACGCGGATCGTCTCGGGCGCCTTCGGCTGCGAGAACAATTCGTCGAGCGTGATGCCGAGCGCGTTCGTCAGCCGCCATGCCACGGCGATGGTCGGGTTGGCCTTGTCGCGTTCGATTTCGGAGAGCATCGATTTCGATACGCCGGCTGCGCGCGACAGGTCATCGAGCGTCAGCTTGCGCTCGTTGCGCAGGCGCTGAATCTGCTCGCCCACACGCGGCGGGGTCGCGGCCGGCGGCTGCGGGGCGGCGTCGGCGGCCGGGCGCCGCGATCCGGAGGAACTTGCCATTTGGATTCCGTTCGCTTAGAGTTGTTCGATATTTCGAATTCTAGTTCGGAATATCGGATAAATGCGGTCAACCGAACGACCGACTATAACAGTAGCAGGCCGTTGCGCCGCCACGAGCGGTGCGCTGCGGAATGCGAAACCCTGTCAGGAGCTTTGCGATGCGTGATGCCTTTCTCGCCCAGGTGCGCGGGACGCTCGACCAGATCCGCGCGGACGGTTTTTACAAGACCGAGCGCGAGATCGCGAGTCCCCAGGCGGCAGCCGTGCGGCTCGCCGGCGGTGCCGGCGTGCTCAATTTCTGCGCGAACAACTATCTGGGTCTGGCGAACGATCCGCGCCTGATCGACGCGGCGAAGGCCGGCCTCGACCAGGACGGCTTCGGCATGGCATCGGTGCGCTTCATCTGCGGCACGCAAACCGTCCACAAGCAACTGGAAAGCGCGCTGGCCACGTTTCTCGGCACCGAGGACAGCATCCTCTATTCGAGCTGCTTCGACGCGAACGGCGGGCTGTTCGAAACATTGCTCGACGAGAACGACGCGGTGATCAGCGACGAACTGAATCACGCGAGCATCATCGACGGCATTCGCCTGTGCAAGGCGAAGCGTTTTCGCTACAAGAACAACGATCTGTCCGACCTCGAGGCGAAGCTCAAGGAAGCCGACGCCGCTGGCGCGCGCCACAAGCTGATCGCGACCGACGGCGTGTTTTCGATGGACGGCATCATCGCCGACCTCAAAGGCATCTGCGATCTCGCCGATCGCTACGGCGCGCTCGTGATGGTCGACGATTCGCATGCGGTCGGCTTCATCGGCACGCACGGCCGCGGCACACCCGAGCACTGCGGCGTCGAAGGTCGCGTGGACATCATCACGGGCACGCTCGGCAAGGCGCTCGGGGGTGCCTCGGGCGGCTATGTCGCCGCACGTCGCGAGGTGATCGAGCTGCTGCGCCAGCGCTCGCGTCCGTATCTGTTCTCGAACACGCTCACGCCGAGCATCGCCGCGGCGTCGCTGAAGGTGCTGGAACTGCTCGGCAGCGACGAAGGCGCGAAGCTGCGCGAGCGCGTGCGCGAGAACGGCGCGCGGTTCCGCAAGCAGATGACCGAAGCCGGCTTCACGCTCGTGCCCGGCGCGCATCCGATCATCCCGGTGATGCTCGGCGACGCGCAGCTCGCGACGAACATGGCCGACAAGCTGCTCGGCGAAGGCGTCTACGTGATCGGCTTCTCGTTCCCCGTCGTGCCGCGCGGCCGTGCGCGCATCCGCACGCAGATGAGCGCCGCGCACTCGCCCGAACAGGTCGACCAGACGGTCGCCGCGTTCGTGCGCGTCGGCAAGTCGCTCGGCATCATCTGACGGAGGCGCGACCATGAAAGCACTGGCAAAGCTCGAACGCGGCCCCGGCCTCACGCTCACGCGCGTGAAGCGTCCCGAAGTCGGCCACAACGACGTGCTGATCAAGATCCGCCGCACGGCGATCTGCGGCACCGACATCCATATCTGGAAGTGGGACGACTGGGCGCAGAAGACGATTCCGGTGCCGATGCACGTCGGCCACGAATACGTCGGCGAGATCGTCGAGATGGGGCAGGAAGTGCGCGGCTTCGCGATCGGCGATCGTGTGTCCGGCGAAGGTCACATCACGTGCGGTTTCTGCCGAAACTGTCGCGCCGGGCGCCGGCATTTGTGCCGCAACACGGTGGGCGTCGGCGTGAACCGCGAAGGCGCGTTCGCCGAATACCTGGCGATTCCGGCGTTCAACGCGTTCAAGATTCCGCCGGAGATCTCCGACGATCTCGCGTCGATCTTCGATCCGTTCGGCAACGCGACGCATACGGCGCTGTCGTTCAACCTCGTCGGCGAAGACGTGCTGATCACCGGCGCGGGCCCGATCGGCATCATGGCCGTCGCGATCGCGAAGCACGTCGGCGCGCGCAACGTCGTCATCACCGACATCAACGACTATCGGCTGGAACTCGCACGCAAGATGGGCGCGACGCGCGCGGTCAACGTCGCGCGCGAGTCGCTGCGCGACGTGATGGCCGACCTGCACATGACCGAAGGCTTCGACGTCGGGCTCGAGATGTCAGGTGTGCCGAGCGCGTTCACGAGCCTGCTCGAGGCGATGAACCACGGCGGCAAGGTCGCGCTGCTCGGCATCCCGCCCGCGCAGACGGCGATCGACTGGAACCAGGTGATCTTCAAGGGGCTCGAGATCAAGGGCATCTATGGTCGCGAGATGTTCGAGACCTGGTACAAGATGGTCGCGATGCTGCAGAGCGGCCTCGACCTGTCGCCGATCATTACGCATCGTTTCGCGGCCGATGATTACGAGCAAGGCTTCGCCGCGATGCTGTCCGGCGAAAGCGGCAAGGTGATTCTCGACTGGACGGCCTGAGTCGAGTGAGTGTCGAGACGGGGCAGTGCGGCGCGATCGCCGCCTGCCCTGTTTTCGTTTGCACGCGCATCGTTGCGCGTCGGAACGCGTGATTCAGCGCTTGAGGTGAGATTATTCGGGAGCTGTGTGTGCGTGCCGAATCGCCGCGCGATCCCGCATCGGTGAATGGCGATTTCACGTCCGCTTCACCTGTCGGTAGCCACCTCGCTTCTTCTCGTCACGCCATTCGGCGCCTGCTTTTCCTTCTTCCACACACTTCCCTGCTTCGCCTGGCAGGCGGGCGTTTGCTTGCCGCCGTATGCGACATCGCGCCGAATCGGGACATCAACCGTGAGCTGCACACAGCGTTGCGCCTCACTGATAGGCGATGCGATCGACATCGATCGGCCTCGACCGGTGCGCAGGCCACCACTTGATCCGTTCACCATTCAATCAGCGCGAATCGAGCTGAAGACTCGTCAGGACGAGCAGACGCTTCAGGCACGATTCAACCTTCCCACCGGCAGGGCCTTTTCATCCAGGCATTGACGGCGGAGAACGATCGTTCTACCGTAAACCCCATGAACACACTTCTCGACTCCTCCGGCGAACCGGGCGTTCGCGACCGGCTGCTCGACGCGGCCGAAGCGCTGATCTACTCCGGCGGCATCCATGCGACCGGTGTCGACGCGATCGTCAAGCGATCCGGCGCGGCGCGAAAGAGCTTTTATTCGCATTTCGAATCGAAAGAAGCACTGGTGGTCGCCGCGCTCGAGCGGCGAGACGAGCGCTGGATGCGCTGGTTCGTCGACGGCACGCTGGCGCGCGGCAAGGCGCCGCGCGCGCAACTGCTCGGCATGTTCGATGTGCTGCGCGACTGGTTCGGGCAGCCCGACTTCCACGGTTGCGCATTCCTGAACGCGTCGGGCGAGATACCCGACGCCGACGATCCCGTGCGCGTCGTCGCCCGTATGCACAAGGCGCGCCTGCTGGCATTCGTGCGCGAGCGCCTCGACGCCTATGCCGACGAAACCGGCATCGAGCGCCGCGGGCTCGCGCGCCTCGCGCGTCAGTGGCTCGTATTGATCGACGGCGCGATCGGCGTGGCGCTCGTCAGTGGCGATGCAAACGCTGCACGCGATGCCCGCGCGACGGCTGAACTGCTGCTCGACACCGCCTCGCGGTAGCCGACGCAGCGAATCCGAACCGGCTGCGTGCGTTCGCGGCCAGAACCCTGAACAGGAGCTACCCATGTCCGCTTCCCCCGAAGTTCGTCCGCCCGTTCCGCCCTTCACGCTCGACACGGCGCGCCAGAAAGTGCGCGCCGCCGAGGACGCGTGGAACACGCGCGACCCGCAACGCGTGTCGCTCGCCTATACGCCGCAAAGCCGCTGGCGCAATCGCGCGGAATTCGTGACGGGCCGCGACGAGATCGTCGGGCTGCTGCAGCGGAAGTGGGCGCGCGAACTCGACTACCGGCTGATCAAGGAGCTGTGGGCGTTCGGCGGCAATCGCATCGCGGTGCGCTTTGCGTACGAGTGGCACGACGATGCGGGCAACTGGTTCCGTTCGTACGGCAACGAGAACTGGGAGTTCGACGAAAACGGCCTGATGGCGCATCGTCACGCGAGCATCAATGATCTGCCGATTCGCGAGGCGGACCGTCTTTATCATTGGCCGCTCGGCCGTCGTCCGGACGATCATCCGGGGCTGTCCGATCTCGGGCTGTGATGATGCGCGCACGCGTTCAACGGATCGGCGAACGCATCACCAAGCTTCAATGGTGAGGAAATTCGGGAGCCGCCCGCTGAAGGTGAGACTTTTCGGGACGAGGTGAAATGCCGCGTCGAACTGGGTGCATTGAACGGATCGACGCGACGTCGCAGGGGTAAAGCGGCGCAGATGTCGACGTGCAGCGGTGTGCTTTCCTGCGTGATGCATCTCACCGATCGCATCGAAGCGATCGTGCATTGCCGATCGGTGTGTGCGAGCGCGACGTGCAACTCACCGATCGAATCATCTTGCGACTTTCAACGAAAAATCGCGCAAGCAGTGCGCGCTGCGATAGGGCGTTGCTCACCGCTCGATGTTCACCGCCGCCGCATCGTCAAAGTCGGCACACGTGCGCAACCGCATCGTGTATCGCTCACCGCAGCCGATTCACGAAGGGCCGCCCGGCGCCAGCGCCGGGCACGACCCTCACCTCTCACCCCGCAATCCGCGCGGCGATCGCCTCGCCCACTTCCTGCGTGCCCGCATTGCCGCCGAGATCGCGGGTACGCGGCCCCGTGCGCAGCACGTCCTCGATCGCGGCGACGATCGCATCGTGCGCTTCGCGTTCGCGGCCCGTGCCGTTGCCGAGGAAGTCGAGCATCATCGCCGCCGACCAGATCATCGCGACCGGATTCGCGATGTATTGCCCCGCGATGTCGGGCGCGGAACCGTGCACGGGCTCGAATAGCGACGGGAACGTGCGGTCGGGGTTCAGGTTCGCCGACGGCGCGATGCCGATCGTGCCCGTACAGGCCGGCCCGAGATCCGACAGGATGTCGCCGAACAGGTTGGACGCGACGACGACGTCGAAGCGGTCCGGCTGCAGCACGAAGCGCGCGCACAGGATGTCGATGTGCTGCTTGTCGACCGCGATCTCCGGATAGCGTTCGGCCATCTCGGCCGCGCGCGCATCCCACCACGGCATGCTGATCGCGATGCCGTTGCTCTTGGTCGCGACGGTGACGCGCTTCGCGCGCCGCTGCGCGAGCTCGAACGCGAATTTCAGCACACGCTCGGTGCCGTGCCGCGTGAAGATCGACTGCTGCATCACGACTTCGCGCTCGGTGCCTTCGAACATCGTGCCGCCGACCGACGAATATTCGCCCTCGGTGTTCTCGCGCACGATCATGAAATCGATGTCGCCCGGGCGGCGGCCGGCGAGCGGCGACGGCACGCCGTCGAACAGGCGCGCGGGCCGCAGGTTGATGTACTGGTCGAATTCGCGGCGGAATTTCAGCAGCGAGCCCCACAGCGAAATGTGATCGGGCACCGTCGCCGGCCAGCCGACCGCGCCGAACAGGATCGCGTCCATGCCCGACAGTTGCGCCTTCCAGTCGTCCGGCATCATCGTGCCGTGCTGCGCGTAGTAGTCGCAGCTCGCCCAGTCGATCTCGACGAAGTCGAAGCGCACGCCGAAGCGCGCGGTCACGGCGGCGAGCGTGCGCAGGCCCTCGGGCATCACTTCGCGGCCGATGCCGTCGCCGGGGATCACGGCAATCCTGTAAGTCCTGTCGGTCATGCAAATCTCCTTGGCTGATTGGCCGGCTGCCGGAAAGGCAGGGGCCCGTCACGTCATTCTATTTGTTTCCATCTGGATTAAAATCGCTCAAAAGTTAATCGACTTTCCACGAATCGTGAATAAATCGCCGAACCTCGACGACCTGCGCGTGTTCAGCCTGGTCGTCCGCCTTGCGAGCTTCAGCGCGGCCGCCGAGCAGCTCGCCGTGTCGCCCGCGTACGTCAGCAAGCGCGTCGCGATGCTCGAGGCGCAGCTCGGCACGCGCCTGCTGCATCGCTCGACACGCCGCATGACGGTCACCGACGCCGGCGAACGCGTGTTCGCGCGCGCCGAAAAGATTCTCGACGACGTCGATCATCTCGTCGAGGACGTGTCGACCACGCGCACGGTGCCGCGCGGCACGCTGCGCATGTCGAGCAGCTTCGGCTTCGGCCGGCACGTCGTCGCGCCGGCGCTGCTCGACTTCAGCGCGCGCTATCCGCAGTTGAATGTGCGGCTCGATCTGTTCGACCGGCTCGTCGACGTGGCGGGCGAAGGCTACGACCTCGACGTGCGCATCGGCGACGAGATCGCCGATCACCTGATCGCGCGCCGCCTTGCCACGAACCATCGCGTGCTGTGCGCGTCGCCAGACTATCTCGCCCGACGCGGCACGCCGCGCTCGCTCGCCGATCTCACATCGCACGACTGTCTCGCGATCAAGGAGCGCGATCATCCGTTCGGCGTATGGCGGCTGAATGTGCGCGGGGAAACGGTCACGGTGAAGGTTGGCGGCGCGCTGTCGACGAACCATGGCGAGGTGGCCGTGCAATGGGCGCTGGCCGGACGCGGCATCGTGCTGCGCTCGATCTGGGAGGCCGGGCCGCTGATCGAACGCGGCGAACTGTGTCGCGTGCTGCCGGACGCGACCCAGCCCGCGAACATCTGGGCCGTGTACCCGGAACGCGTCGCGGCGTCGGCGAAGGTGCGCGTGTGCGTGGATTTTCTGGTGGAGACGCTGGCCGGCCTGAATGCCGCGGCGGGTGACGATACGGCCTGAAACCGGCTAAAGGTGAGCTTTTACGGGGGCGTGCGCAGGCATCGTCGACGATGCCTGCGGAGCGTCACGCCGCGTGTCGCGCGCCGAGCATCAGGTCGAGATTCTGCACGGCGGCGCCGGATGCCCCTTTGCCGAGATTGTCGAACACGGCGGACAGCAGCACCTGCCCGCCGTTCGCGTTGACGAACACGCCGAGCCGCAGATCATTGGTGCCGTTCAGCGCTTGCGGATCGAGATGCGTTGCCGCGCGTGCGTCCGCGAGCGGCATCACATCGACGTGACGGGCGTCCGCGTAGTGGTGCGCGAGACACGCATGCAGCCGCTCACCCGTCACGCCGGCCGGAAGCAGGCGCAGCTCGATCGGAATGGTGAGCACGATGCCTTGCCGATAGGCACCGTAGGCCGGCACGAAGAACGGGCGGTGCGCGAGCCCCGCATGCTGCCGGATCTCGGGCACGTGCTTGTGCGCGAGCGCGAGGCCGTAGACCTGCAGCGGCAACGCGCGTGCCGCGGCGTCGCCCGATTCGAATGCGTCGACGGCGGCTCTCCCGCCGCCCGAGTAACCGGACACCGCATGGATGCTCACCGGGTAGTCGCGCGGCAGCAGCCCGGCCTGCAGCAGCGGACGAAGCAGGCCGATCGCGCCGGTCGGGTAGCAGCCGGGATTGGTCACGCGCTTCGCATGCGCGATCTCGTGTGCGTGTCCGTCGGCCATCTCGGGAAAGCCGTAGACCCAGTCGGGTTGCGTGCGATGGGCCGAACTCGCGTCGATCACGCGTACCGCCGGGTTCCGGATGAAGCCGACCGCTTCGCGCGCGGCCGCATCGGGCAGGCACAGGATCGCGATATCGCACGCGTTGAGTGCATCGGCGCGCCGCGCCGCCTCCTTGCGTTCGGCGGCGGGAAGCGTGAGCAGCCGCACGTCGGTGCGGTCGCGCAGACGCGCGTGAATCTGCAACCCGGTCGTGCCCTGGTCGCCGTCGATGAAGACAGTGGGGAAGCTCATGATGGTCGTGCTCGTCGCGTTCGGTCGTCGGGGAAACCGTATCGTCCACCGAACGCCTAGAATAGGAAAAGTTGAATTTGCTGATCGTCTGATTCAGATTTCCTGAACGAGAGGAGTGTGATGCGCGAGATCAGTCTGGACCGTCTGCGTACGCTGGTCGCGATCGCGGACCAGGGTTCCTTCGTGGCGGCGGCGCAATGGCTTCATCTCGCGCCGCCGACCGTCAGCCTGCATGTCGCCGAGCTGGAAAGCCGCGTCGGCGCGCCGCTGCTGTCGCGCACGCGCGGCAACGTGCGCCCGTCGGTGATCGGTGAAGTGCTGGTGGAGCGGGCGCGGCGTCTGCTGGCGGAAGTCGAATCGACGCTGGACGACGTGCAGCGACAGGTGCAGGGGTTGACCGGGCGCGTGCGTCTCGGCGCGTCGACCGGCGCGATCGCGCATCTGCTGCCGCAGGCGGTGGCTGGACTGCGCGCGCAGCATCCGGATATCGACGTGCAGATCGCGGTGCTCACGTCGCAGGACACGCTGGCGCGCATTGCACAGGGCACGCTCGACGTCGGGCTGGTCGCGCTGCCGCAAGCGCCGGTCGCGGGGCTGTCGATCCGCTCGTGGCGCCGCGACCCGGTGATGGCTTTCCTGCCCGCGGACTGGCCGCTTCCGGCCCGTGTGACGCCGGCGTATCTGGCCGCGCGGCCGCTGATTCTCAACGATGCGACGACGCGCCTGTCGCGGCTCACGACCGAATGGTTCGCGCTCGGCGGCCACCGGCCCGTGCCGCGGATCGAACTCAACTACAACGATGCGATCAAGAGCCTGGTCGCCGCGGGGTACGGCGCGACGCTGCTGCCGCACGAGGCGGGCGCCCCGCTGCCGGATGCGCGCATCGTCATGCGGCCGCTACGTCCGGCGCTGTGGCGTGAGCTGGGGATCGCCCATCGGGCCGGCCCGGTCGAACGGGCCACGCAGCACGTGCTCGATGCGCTGCGGGCGCTCGGCGCGCGATAGCGGGCCGTCGTGCGGCTGGCCCGTGCGGGCCGTACGGCCTGAACGCAGGTTCAGAGCCGGTTGTCCTTCGCCAGCGTGAGCACGCGCGCCCAGCGCTGCGCATCGCGCTTGTCCATCATCGGCAGCTTCCATTCGCCGCGCACGGCGTCGCGCACGCGCACGACGAGATGCCAGCGGCCGTCGATCGGCGCGGCCTCGCAACCGTCGAGCTGCGACAGCGTATAGCGGCCGTCCGCGCTGTCATGCGACAGCCACAGCAACCCTTGCGTCGTGGACACGCGCAACTCGCCCCACGCGCGATGCACGATATGCGTCCAGCCTGCTTCCTTCGTGTTCGGTGCGATGTCGCGGCGGCGCTTGAGCCACCACGCGATCAACGCGATCAGGAGCGCGGCGGCGAGCACGGCGGCCGCGATCGCGACCGGCTGGCCGAACTGCGCGGCGATGACGTGAAACAGGTGAACGGCGCCCCATCCGAGGGCGATGAGCGCGAATAGCGCAATGAAAATCGGCATGTCGAATCGGAAAGGAGGACGGGCCGGCGCAGGCAGCGCACCGGCCCGTTGCACACGGCATTACCGGCGGCGGTGAATGTCGTGCGTGACGAAGCCCGCGTCGTTGGTGGGCAGCGCGAGGCCGTCCTTCACCGCGAGCGTCTTGCGGATGTCGTCGAGACCCGCGGACCAGTGGTCGCGCATCGTCGACAGACCGAACTGATAGTCCTTGTAGTGATGCTCGTACGCCTTCTGCTGATAGATCAGATGCTGGATGTTGTACTTCTTCCCGCTCGACATCGCTTCGGCTTCGACGCACCACGGATCGTTCTTGCGTTGCTCTTCCGGCACCTGTTCGAGCACGTGGCGCAGCACGTTGCGGTAGCGCTGTTCGCGCTGCAGCGTGTCGGTCACGAAACGCGTGCGGCTCGAATACTGCACGTCCTTCGTGCGCTCGGCGACGTCGGCCATCGTGCGCGGCAGCGGCCCGCGCGCGCTCCACAGATCGACCTGGAACGCGAGCGTATCGCAGCGCGGCCGGGCGCGGAGCACTTCCATCAGCGGCGTGTTCGACACGACACCACCGTCCCAGTAATACTCGCCGTCGATCTCGACGGGCGGGAACGCGGGCGGCAACGCACCGGACGCCATGAAATGCTCGGGCGCGAGACGGATGCGCGAGTTGTCGAAGTACACGAAGTTGCCGGTGCCGACGTTGACCGCGCCGACCGACACGCGCGTCTCGCCCGAATTGATCCGGTCGAAATCGCACAGCTTGAGCAGCGTCGTGCGCAGCGCCGACGTGTCGTACCAGCTGATCTTTTGCGGATGATCGGCCACGCCCGGCAGCGGCGGCGGGAAGCGCGGCACGAAGAACCCTTGCTGGCCCTGCATCATCGCGCTCGCGGCCTGCGACGCGGTGAAGAACGTGCGCACCTGATCGATGCTGTTGAACAGCGCGAATTCGAACGCGGCCGGAATCGCGGGAAAGAACGCCGGCTGGCAGATCGTTTCCCAGAACTCACGCAGGCGCTCGACGCGATGCTCGGGCGCATTGCCGGCGATCAGCGCGGTGTTGAGCGCGCCGATCGAGATGCCCGCGATCCAGTCGAGCGGAATGCCCGCCTCGTGCAGCCCTTCGAACACGCCGGCCTGGTACGCGCCGAGCGCGCCGCCGCCCTGCAGGACGAGCGCGATCGTTTCGTACGGCAGCGACCGCGCAGCGGCCGGTGCGCCGGCTTCGTGGTGCAGGTCCGCCGCATCCACGGCCTGCTTTTCGGTGCGGGCGTGCGGCTTCATTGCATGAACCAGCCGTGGCTGACGATGAACGACTGGCCCGTGAGCGCGGCGCTCGGGAACGCCGACAGGAACAGCACCGTCTGCGCGACGTCCTGCACCGTCGTGAACACGCCGTCGACCGTGTTGCCCAGCATCACCTTCTTGATCACTTCCTCTTCGCTGATGCCGAGCTCCTTCGCCTGCTCCGGAATCTGCTTGTCGACCAGCGGCGTGCGCACGAAGCCCGGACACACGACGTGCGAGCGCACGTTGTGCTTCGCGCCTTCCTTCGCCAGCACGCGGGCGAGGCCCAGCAGGCCATGCTTGGCCGTCACGTACGCCGACTTCAGCGGCGACGCTTCGTGCGAGTGCACCGAACCCATGTAGATTACGACGCCGCCGCGATCGTCCTTGTACATGTGCTTGAGCGCGGCCTTCGTCGTCAGGAACGCGCCGTCCACGTGGATCGCCTGCATCTTCTTCCAGTCAGAGAACGAATAGTTCTCGATCGGGTTGACGATCTGGATGCCCGCGTTCGACACGAGGATGTCGACCGAGCCGAACGCTTCGGCCACCTTGTCGATGCCGCTGTTCACGGCGTCTTCGTTGGTCACGTCCATCGCGACGCCGATCGCCTTGCCGCCTGCCTTGTTGATCTCGTCGGCGACCGCGTTCGCGCCGTCCTGGTTCAGGTCGGCGATCGCGACGGCCGCGCCTGCCTTGGCCAGTTCCAGCGCGATTTCCTTGCCGATGCCGCTCGCGGCGCCCGTGACGACTGCGGTCTTGCCATTCAGGTTGCTCATGTTCGAATTCCCGTGGTGAAAGGATTGACAGGGAGAAAGGACTGCGGACGTGTTACTGAGCCAGGTAATCGTAGACGACTTCACCGAGGCCCAGCGTCAAATCCGCGACGAGGTGGCGCGCTTCGACGATTTCGAGCACCGGCAGATCGGCCACCGGCGCGAGCGCGTGCGGCGCCAGCTCGAGCGATGCGGGGCCCGTCCACGCGCCCTTCATCTTGATGTCCTGCATGTAATAGCGCACCAGTTCGCAGACGCGTGCGGTGCCGTCGACGTGCGGGATGATCTTCAGCAGGAAATTGGGGCCGGCGAGCCGTTTCGTCTGCTCGTCGATGTCGAGTTCCTTGTGCTTGTAGCCCATCGTGCCGGTCGCGACGCGCACCTTGCCGTAGTCGAGTGTGCCCAGGATGTGATCGGTGTTCACGTGCAGCGTGGGCGACGCGAGCTTCTTCGGGAAGCCCCACAGCTCGCGGCCGCCGGCGATCGGCGGGTGATCGTCGAGATACATCGCGAGCGTATAGCCGCCCGGCTGGCCTTCGTATTCGACGGGGATCACCTGGCCGCTTTCGGTGTAATCGCCGAAGCCGGTCGAATCGGCCATGCGGATGAATTCGTAGTGGACGAGCGGCTCGGTGACCTGCAGCGGCTCGGGGACGATTTCACGGAGGCGGTCCGGATCGGTGCGGTACGTGATGATCAGAAACTCACGATCGACGAAACGGTACGGGCCCATCGGGAAGGCAGGGCTGGTCAACGGCATCGCAAACGCTTTCGATCGGACATCGCTGGGTTTCATGCGGACTCCTTGTTGTTGATCGCTTCGTGGATGAGTGGACGTAATCGTATGCCTGTGCGTTGCCGTTGTGCGATGCCGCATCTGGAATTAATTGTTGCCGATTTCGAATAATTTGCGGCGTAAATATTGAGATGAATGAGACAAACGGCCTGGACGGCGTGCCGGCCGGGCGATGGTCGCAGGCGTCGATGACGCCCTCATGTGAAAAGGGTGAGTCTTTACGGGAGAGGTGGTGAGCCCTTACGGGAGACGGTCGCGCGGGAATATGACAATTGTGTGAACTTGTGTTGCAGTGCAGGCTCTAAGTGCGTTCGCCGCGCGCGCCTCGCCCGGGCGGCGGCCGCATTAAGCACCGCTTAAGCGGCCACGCCCTAGCATCGTTCGACTCCGGCCGGGCAACCGGCCGATCTTTTACGCCCCACGCAACCGGATTCATGCAGAACCTCAATCTCGCCCTCTTTTCCGCCATCAACGCCGGCGGTGCACCGCACCCGGGCGTCGCCCGCCTCGCGATCTTCGCCGCCGACTGGCTCGTCTATGCGCTGCCCGCGATGCTGCTGCTGACCTGGCTCTTCGGCGCGCGCCCCGCGCGGCGCCAGGCGATCGAAGCCGGGGTCGGCGTCTGCGTGGCGCTCGTGCTCGCGCAGGTGCTCGGGCATGTCTGGTTCTCGCCGCGCCCGTTCATGGCCGGCGTCGGCACGCAGCTGATTCCGCACGCGCCGGACAGTTCGTTTCCGAGCGATCACATGACGTTCGCGTGGAGCATGGCGGTCGGCCTGCTGCTCGGCGGCACGACGCGGGTCACCGGTTTCGTGATGGCCGCGATGGCCGTGGCGATCGCATGGGGGCGCATCTATGCGGGCGTGCACTGGCCGTTCGACATGGCGGGCGGCGTGCTGGTCGGCACGGTGGGCGCGCTGGCCGCGCACCTGTACGGGCAACGCGTGACCGCGCTGCTCGAACGGCTCGGCGATTCGGTGCATGCGGTCGTGATGGGACGCCGGCAGGCGCCGTAAGCGGAACGAGGCGGAACGCAGCGGCAGGGACGCCGTCAGCCGGGCGAGCCGGGTGTGCGGGCCGATTCGGCCGAGGCGGACGGGCCGTCGCTCGCGTCGTGCAGTTCGGGCGTATCGGCCGGATGCCGCGCGGCATCGCGGTCGAGGGCGCTTTCCTTCAGGATCGCGCACATCGCGACGAACAGCGCGAGGACGACCGCGGCGAGGCCGCAATAACCGGCGATCTTCAGATGGCGAAGGAAAGGCGAAGCGTGGCTTGCTTTTGTCATGACCGGGCGCTCCTGGACGGGCTGCGGCGGCTGTCGCCCGACAGCGGCGTCGCAGACATACATATATACCAGCCGCGATGCCGGTGCCAAGCCCACCGCTGCGCCGGCGCCACGATTGTTTCGGCCGCCGGTCGAGCGGGCGCTCCCGGTCAGTCTTCCAGCGTTTCGTGCACGGCCGCCGCGCCGCGCTTCCAGTAGGCCGCCGCGCGGATGCGCGACTTGTCGACGCCGCGCTCGCCGGTCAGGTGCTGGCGCACCGCGCGCATCGACAGCGCTTCGCCGGCCGCCCACACGTAGCCGTCGCCGGACGACGGCAAAGGCAGATCGCGCACGGCATTCAGCAGCACGTCGCCGTCCGCCGCGTCGGCTTCGGCGCGGAAGCGCCAGATTTCATGCACGTCGGCGCGCGTATCGAACGAGATCTGCGCGGTGCGATCCGCGACTTCCAGCACGACCGCCGCGCGCGCGCCGGCCGGCAATTCCTCGAGGCGCCGCGCGACGGCCGGCAGCGCCGTATCGTCGCCGATCAGCAGATGCCAGTCGAAACCGGTCGGGACGACGAACGAACCGCGCGGGCCGCCGATGCCGAGCCATTGGCCGACGCGTGCCTGCGCGGCCCACTGCGATGCCGGGCCCGGATGGTTCAGCACGAATTCCAGATCGAGTTCGCGGGCGGCGCGGTCGAAGCGGCGCGGCGTGAAGTCGCGCGCGACCGGCTTCGGTTCGCCTGCCGGAAACTCGGGGCCGTTCGCACCGAGCGTCGGCAGCGCGGGGCGTTCCGCGCCGGGCGGCGGGAAAAAGACCTTCACGTGATCGTCGAACGATGCGGATTCGAAATCCGCGAGATCGGGGCCGCCGAGCGTGACGCGCAGCAGATGCGGCGTCACGGCATGCACGCGCAGCACCTGCAGCAGGCGGAACTTGAGGGTGTGGCGCACGCGGGTCACGGTGCGCTCGGACGTGTTCTGCATCAATCCGTTCTCCTTGGGTGGTGACGGGGCGGCGCGCATCACGCGCCGGCGCCGCCTTCGATTTCGGCCGTCGCGCGGCGCATGATGGCCGCGATGCGGCGCTGTTCGTCGGCATCGGCGGCGCTCTTGTGCAGCAGCGCGCGCTTGAGCGCGAGACGGGCCTCGACGAATTCCGGCAGCCAGCCGGCCTGCGATTCGTCCTGCGCTTCATTGCCCGCCGATTCCCCGGCGAACGCGCGGCGCATGAACTCCATCTTGCGGGCGAGGTGCGTGAGGCGGGCGAACAGCGTGTCGACGCGTTCGCGCTGGGCGTCGAGATGTGCGCGGCCTGCGTCGGTCAGCGCATAGCGCTTGCGGTTGCCTTCCGCCTGCGACGCGACGAAGCCGACTTCCTCGAGGTACGTGAGCGCCGGATACACCATGCCGGGGCTCGGGCTGTAAAAGCCGTTCGAGCGCGTGTCGAGCGCCTTGATCAGTTCGTAGCCGTGGCTCGGTTGTTCGGCCACCAGCGCGAGCAGCAGCAGTTGGAGGTCGTCGGAGCTGAACTGGCGGCCGCGCGGCATGCCGTCGTCGCCGAAATCGCCAAAGCCGCCGCGTCCGCCCCGGCCGCCGAACGGGCCGCCACCGCCAAACGGGTCGTGGCCGCGGCGATGGCGGCCGATCGCGTGCAAGACGCCGGCGAACCAGTCAGGGCCGGCATGCGCACCATGACCGTCGCATCGGGCATGGCCGCGGGAGGGGTTGTGTCGCATGATCGTGTCCTATATGTCGTAAAACATATCTAAAGATATATATCGAAAGATACAGCGTCAAGGGGATTATTGAGGGCGGGATGGTGGTGGGGGCTGTGGTGGATGGCCGGTGCCGGCGTGGTTCGTGGGCGCGCTCCGTCGAGGGCGCCGGTGGATGGCTCCTCGATAAACAGAGGGCGCGATGCCGCATCACGTGCCGCTGCCGTCGGGTGACCATTCCCGAGGCACTGTCGTGCCGACACCCCCTGCGTTCGCCGACTATATCGCGGGATATTTGCCGCGGCACGACGTGATTCATGAATAAGTTAAACGGCGGCGATTATAAAAACACCAGAGAAAATTATTTATAAAATCGAAACGGTTTTATTTTCGACCGGCCAAACAAAACTTCCGCGCGGGCAAAGATCAATTATCCCGCTCCGTCGTTCAATTTCGTCGTGCCGGCCTTGCGCATGACTGGAGGCATCTCGGGCGGCGATGAAGAATTTCGACCCTTTATTTGCACCCCGAAAATTCATCGAAAAGGTAAAGCATTGCAATATAAAATCGTTATCCAGGTATGCCGGTTGCGGAGCACGATTTTATTTGGCAGGATTTTCATCGAGGCGCTCGGTTTTAAAACAACAAAGTAATCGACCATTCAATTTACTGAAATGACGCGCGGCGCTTGGGTAACGCCCGGCAAGGCAACTGACCAGAAAAACAGGTAACGAGGCGGCGAACGGGCGGCACTGTTCGCGATCATCGAATCAATCGCTTGCCCGGCAGCGTCGATGCGTCACTCGAACGATCCGGGCGAATCCGACACGGGGCGGCCATGGCGATACTCAAGAACGACGCTTCCGGAGACGCATGCCTGCTCCGCGCGTATCACGTGTTCGGCCGCGACGACGCGCGCTGCGACACGGTCATCCGGGATGGCTCGGTGTCCCGCGTCCATGCCCATATCCGCTGGGTCGGCGGGCTCTGGGAACTCCACGATCACAGCAGCAACGGCACGTCGGTATCGGGCGTATCGCTGCGCGATGGCGAGCATGCGGTGCTGCAGCAAGGCGACGTGATCCGCTTCGGCAGGGCCGGCACCGCGCCGTGGCGGGTCGAGTCGCTCGACGATCCGGCCGATACGCTGTGGCCGATTCGCGGTGCCGCCGCGCCGATCGTGCTCGCGCCGCGCCAGATCCTGCCGGTGCCTGCCGCGCAGCCGGTCACGATCGTTCGTTCGCCGGCCGGCGAATGGCTGTGCGACGACACGTTGCCGCCGCGCGCGCTCCATGACGGCGACGAAGTGTCGACCGGCGACTTCGCGTGGCGTCTCGCGCTCGCGCGCCACGGCTCGACGGTGATGCTCGCCGCCCCCGCCGATCCGGCCGCGCCGGCGCCATTGCTCGAATTCCTCGTCAGCCGCAACGAGGAGCACGTGCGCATGCTGCTGCATGTCCGCGGCGGCGTGGTCGACCTCGGCGAGCGCGCCCATCACTACAGCCTCGTCACGCTCGCCCGCGCCCGCTCGGCCGACATGCAGGCCGGCTACGACGCCGCCACGCAAGGGTGGATCGAACTCGACCGGCTCGCGCGCATGCTCGGCATCGACGCGTCCCATGTCAACGTGCAGATTCATCGCGCGCGGAGCCAGTTCGCGGCGCTGCCGGGGCTCGGTGCGAGCCAGCTCGTCGAGCGCCGACGCGGCAGCGTCCGTTTCGGCGATGTGCCGTTCCGGGTGATGCGCGGCGAGCATCTCGAATGCGAGTCGGTGCCGGCCGCCGGGCCGCGTATCGGCGTGCCGCGCGCGGTGCCGGGCCCGATCGTCCATTGCCCGTGAACGCGGGAGAACCGGCCGTGCTGCCGACCGTATCCCGCGCCCTCGCCCGGCCGGATGCACCTGAACCGCCGAAGCACGCGGTGCCTTTTGCAACGCTCGCCGGCAAATGGCATTACCGGCTCGGCCCGCTGCTCGGCGAAGGGGGCAACGGCGTGGTGTTTCGGGCTACCTGCGACGAGACGGGGCACGCCGTCGCGATCAAGCTGATGCGCGACGATGCCGCGCTGACCGTGCCGGAGCGGATGCACCGGCGTGCGCGCTTCCGGCGCGAGACGAGCCTGTGCGAGGCGCTGCGGCATCCGAACATCGTCGCGCTGCTGGACCGCGGCGAAGCGCCCGACGGCCGGCTGTTCGCCGTATTCGAACTGGTCGAGGGCCGGACGGTGCGCGACCGGCTCGCGGCGGACGGGCCGCTGTCGGCCATCGACACGGGGCGGCTGATGACGCAGGTGCTCGACGCGCTCGCGGCCGCCCATCGGCGCGGCATCGTGCATCGCGATCTGAAGCCGCAGAACATCGTGATCGCGGTCGCCGACGACGGGCCGCACGCGAAGCTGCTCGATTTCGGCATCGGCGCATTGCTGCCCGGCACCGAAGACATCGCGCGCCAGACCGCGACGCTCGCGACCGAAGTACTCGGCTCGCCGCCCTACTGCGCGCCGGAGCAATTGCGCAACGAGCCGCCGACGCCCGCCAGCGACCTGTATGCGTGGGGCCTGATCGTGCTCGAATGCCTGACGGGCGAGGTCGTCATGCAGGGCGCCAGCGTGGCCGAGATCCTCTATCAGCAACTGAGCCCGGTAGATGTCGCGCTCCCGCCGTCGATTGCGTCGCTGCCGCTCGGCGCGGTGCTGCGGCACGCGCTGAACAAGAATCCGCGGCAGCGTGCCGCGTCGGCCGAGGCGCTCGCGACGCAGTTTCGTGCGCTCAACTTCGCGGCGCTGGTCGGCCAGTTCGACGCCGGTCGCGCCGGTCGGAAGGCGCGTTCGCGCCCGCTTGCGCCGCGCGGCGAGACGCTCGCCGAAGTGGGCGAGTACCGGCAGATCACCACGCTGTGCTGCTGCGTGACGATTGCCGGCGAGGGCCGCCAACGCCATGCCGGCACCGAGCACGGCATGGCGCTCGACGGCTACGAGGAACAGTGGCTGACGAAGTGCGCCGATATCGCGGTCGGTTACGGCGCGCATGCGGGCGGACGGCTCGGCGACACGCTGCTGTTCCATTTCGGCCTGCAAGGCGACATCGACCGGCCCGCCCGCCGGGCGGTGCGGGCGGCGCTCGACATGGTGCGCGTCGCCGGGCGCGCGCGGTTGCCGGTGCCGCCAGCCGCCGGCGGCCGTGCTGCCGAGGGTGAAGAAGGCTGGCGGGTCGAAGTGGCCGCCGCGATTCACGTCGGGCAGGTGCTCGCGCATGCGTCGCACATGTCGGGCGTCTCGACGCCCGCCGCGGCGTCGCGGCTGCTGCGGCTGGCCGGCCCCGGACAGATTCTGATCAGTGACGATGCGCGGCTCGTGCTCGAACGGCATGCCGATTCGCGGCCGACCGCGTTGCGGCTCGCACGGGCGGGCCTGGTGTCGCAGCCGGTTCATGAATTGCTTGGCGAGCGGCACGCCGATACGCCGTTCGATTCGCTCGACGCCGGCAGACGGACACCCATGGTCGGCCGCGCGCGTGAGTTCGACGCACTGCTGCGCGCGTGGCAGGACACGCTCGGGCGGCATCGTCGCGCGCTGCGCGGCGAGCCGGCGCCGCTCGGCGTGCCGCGGCTCGTCGTCGGCGAGGCGGGCTTCGGCAAGTCGCGGCTCGTGCACGAGCTGTGCGAGGCCGTGCGGACCCGGGGCCACGCGTTCGCGCAGTGCGGTTGCCTGCCAGAACGCGAGAATCATGCGCTGTTTCCGGTCCTGCGGTTCATCGCCGCGCACTGGCTCGTCGATGCCGATCGCGCGCCGGGCGTGGCGCTCGCGGCGATCGACGCGATGATCGCGCCGCTCGATTGCGACCATGCGGCGGCGCGTGTCGCGCTCGCGACCTGGCTCGGGCTGCCCTGCGACGCGAACGGGCTCCTGTGGTCGAGCGCGCGCGAGCAGCACGCGCTGTTCGACGTCCTCGAGCAACTGCTCGTATCGCTCGGCAACGGCGCGCCGGTGCTGCTCGTGATCGAGGACGTTCAGTGGCTCGATCGTTCGACCGAGGAGTTTCTCGCGTATCTGCGGCGCTCGCCGCGCGCGGCGGCACTGTGCATCGTGCTCACGTCGCGCCCCGACAGGCTCGCGCGCTGGCGCGGCGCGGCCGACCGCGTGGTGCTGCGCCGCCTGCCGCGCGACGACGCGCAACGCCTGATGTCGGCGCATCTCGGCCCGGGCGCGTTCGATCCGGCGTGGCTCGATCGGCTCGCCGATCGCACCGCGGGCATCCCGCTGTTCATCGAGGCCGTCGCGCGCGAACTGACGGTGAGCGGCGCGGACGGTCCGCTTGCCGGGCCCGCGGCAACGGACCCTTATCCGCTGCCGCTCAGTCTCGGCGGCATGCTCGGTCTGGCCTTCGACCGGATCGACGACGCGCGCGACACCGCGCAGCTCGCCGCGACCATCGGGCTCGAAGTGGATGCGCAACTGCTCGCCGATGCATCGCCGCATGATCGCTCCACGCTCGATGCCCATCTGCGGCTGCTGCTCGAAGAGCGGATCGTGTACGCGCAACATCGGCGCGATCGCGTGTTCTATGCGTTCCGCCATGCGCTGATTCGCGACGCCGCATACGAATCGATGCCGCCGGCGGTGCGGCGCGGCAACCACGCGCGCGTCGGCCGTGCGCTGCTCGCGCGGGCCGATCGCGGCGCCGGTGCGCACGCGTTCGGCATCGCCGGGCACTTCGCGCGCGCCGGCGCGTGCGCGGACGCGATCGCCCAAGGCATCGACGCGGCGCGGCGTGCGCTCGAACATTCGCGATACGACGACGCGATTCGCTACGGGCAGGCCGTATTCGACTGGCTCGCGACCGCCGATCACGCCCAGCGCGAGCACGACAGTGCGCGCATTCGCGCCACGTTGACGCACGCGACGATGGCGCGATTCGGCTGGGCCGATCCGCAGATACGCGAGCATGCGGAGCAGTTGCTGCGGCAGACCCGGACGCTCGACGACCCGGAGCTCGAGATCAGCGCGTTGTGGACGCTGTCGACCTACTACCACGTCGCCGGCGACCGTCCGACCGTGCGCCGGATCGGCAAGCGGCTCGACACGCTCGCGACCGAGCGCGGCGAGGCGGGCGTGCAGGTCGCGGCGGACGCGATGCGCGGCATGAGCCTGTGGGTCGACGGCGACTATGCGCGCGCCCGTGCCGCGTTCGACGCGGTGCTGGCCGGCTACGACGCGCGGCGCGACGCGGGCCACCGGCGCATCCTGGGGCTCGATACGCGTGCGTGGACGATGGCGTCGCTCGCCAGCGTGCGCTGGTGCATGGACGACGATCCGCAACCGTCGCTCGCGATGGCGCGCGAGGCTGTGTATTGCGCGACCTGCCTCGATCATCTGCCGACGCTCGGCGTCACGATGATGTACCTCGCGCGCACGCATCAGCTCGCGGGCGACCGCGACGCGGCGCGAGCCGTGTCGGAGGCGATTCTCCGGCTGGCGGATGCGCACCGGCTGCGCGCGGTCGGGCACTACGCCGCGATCATTCATGCATGGACGCAACGCGATCGCGCGGGCGTCGTCGCGCATCTCGACGCACAGCGGCAGTCGGGCGGCCTGCTCGGGCTGACCTACTACGCGTCGCTGCTTGCCGAGCTGGATGCCGAACGCGGCGACTATGACGCGGCGCTCGCGCAGATCGGGGAGTGCCTCGCCTGGTGCGAATCGAGCGGCGAACGGTATTACGAAGCCCAGCTGTTGCTCAAGCAGGGCGAGTACTTGCGCCGCGCCGATCCGCGTTGCGGCGGCGTGGCCGCGCTGGACGCGTGCCGGCGCGCAGTCGAAATTGCAACGACGGCGGGCATGGGCCGGATCGCCAGGCTCGCCGAAGCGACGTTGCAGTCGTTGCCGTAAGCAGTTCAAACCGTCATTCAGGAGAGCATAAAGATGAGCAAGGATCTTCGATTACCGACGTACGAACAGTTTCTCGAATACCGCGCGACCGTCATCCGGGCAATCGCCCTCGCCTGGCATTCGCCGGCGTTTCTCGACAAGCTCGAAGCCGATCCGGTCCACGCATTGCGCGAGCAGTTCGACTATCACTTTCCGTTCAAGCTCGACCTGAAGGTGCAGCTCAAATCGTCGGAGTGGACACCAACCGTCAACGGCGACTGGACGGCCGGCCAGAAAAACAGGCTCACGCTGTACCTGCCGCCCGCGCCGGTGGACGACGCGCAGTTCGCGCAGGCGCTGGCTGCGTACAACGCGGACCACATCACCATCATGGAATGACTCCGGGGAAACCGACATGGCAAAGGACAACGCTAATCCGACGCTCGAATCGATGCTGGAGTTTCAGAAGGTCTATCTGCGCGCGATCGCGCTCTCGTGGCGCGACCCGGCGTTCAAGGCCGAACTGCTGGACCGGCCGCTGGATACGCTCGCGAAATACTTCGGCTATCAGTGCCCGTGGATCATCGACATCGACATCGAGAAGACGGGCGGCGATCATGGCTGGACGAGCGACGGGAAAGGCGGCGGGAGCTGGAACCTGCCGCGCAACGTGATGACGGTCGGCATACCGGAGCAGCCGACGCACCTGGACGAGGAGGCCGTGGCGCTCGCGGCCTACTGCGACGCGGGGCCGTGTTACCTGTTCACCTGCTGTTGACCGGGCGCGGCCGACCCGCGCACCGTCGCATGGCCCTGGGCGGTTGCCCGGGGCCGCGCGACGTTTGTCCGACCCGTCGCACGGAACCCGACGCATGCTCGATGACCTTTCGCGCGTATTGCGCTTCAAGCCGCACCTGCTCGTGCTCGATGCCGGGCCCGAGACCCTGTTCGTCGTCGACGAATTCAGGCGCGCGATGCTGTCCGGCGCGATCTTCGTGCGGATCGCCGCGTGCCTGCGGGCGCGCATGACGATTGCCGAGATCGTGACGTCGCTGGCCGGCACGTTCGGCGAATGGGACGTGCTCGCGCGGCTCGATCATCTGGTGCGGCGCGGCTACGTGCGCGCCGATCCACCGCACGCCGACGATGCGGCGCGCGGCTTCTTCGAACGGACCGGGCTCGACGGCGACGCCGCGTGCGCGCGCATGGCCCAACTGCGGGTCGCGGTGGAGACGTTCGGTGCGGCCGGTGCGGCGCTCCGGCGCGCGTTCGACGCGGCTGGTATCGGCATCGCGAAGGAGGCCGAACTGACCGTCGCGATCGTCGATACGCACGACCGCGACGATCTCGCCGCGTATGCCGCCCGCGTGGCGGCGCGCGGCGGTGCGCTGCTCGTCGTGGCGACCGGCGGCGTGCAGACGCTGATCGGACCGTTGCTGGCCGGCGGCGCCGCGCTCGCCGAGGCGCCGTGCATCGAATGCGTGCGCTACTGGATGCGCGTCAACCGGCCGGTCGAGGCGCTGCTGGCGCGCCATCACGGCAGCGACGCGACGCGTGTACCGGTGGCCGCCTCGCGTGCGGCCGCCGCCGCCGCGGCCGCGCTCGTGGCCGCGACGGTCGAGCAGCTCGCGGCCAACCGCGCGGTCGCGGAACGTGCGCAAACGCACATCGTTGCGCATCGACTCGACACGCTGGCCGTCGAACGGCATCGCGTGGTCAGGCGGCCGCAATGCCCGTGCTGCGGGAATCCCGCGTGGATGCGCGAGCAGGCGGCGCGGGCGCCGCGACTCGCCGGGGATGCGCCGCTGGCGCGGACGGACGGCGGCTACCGGAGCGCCGATCCGCAACAGGTGTTCGCGCGTCACGCGCATCTGATCTCGCCGGTCAGCGGCGCGATCGCGTATCTGCATCCGATGCCGAAGCGGCACGCGGGCCTGCGCAAGGTCTATGCGTCGGGCTTTCTCGTATGCCCGGCCGCCGTGCCGGACAGCAACCGGTTCGACCGGCTCTGCTCCGGCAAGGGCCGCACCGACGAGCAGGCCCGTACCAGCGCGCTGTGCGAGGCGCTCGAACGTTTCAGCAGCGTGTATCAGGGCGACGAGGCGACGGTGACCGGCAGCCTCGACAGCCTGCGCGCCGATCCGGCCTGCGACGCCGAGCCGATCCATGTGAACGCGCTTCAGCAGTTCAGCGAACGGCAATTCGACGCGCGCGACGCGATCAACGCGTTGACTCGCGATGTGCGCAAGCAGGTGCCGCCGCGCTTCACGTCGCACGACGTGATCGACTGGACGCCTGCGTGGTCGCTCGTGAACGGCCGGCGTCGCCTCGTGCCGCTGAGCTACTGCTACGCGGAAACGCCCGACAGCGCGCAGGCCACGGCCGCCTGCGTGCACAACCCGAACGGCTGCGCCGCCGGCTCGAGCCTCGACGAGGCGATTCTGCAAGGCATGCTCGAGTTGATCGAGCGCGATGCGGTCGCGATCTGGTGGTACAACCGGATCGCGCGCCCCGGCATCGATCTCGCGGGTTTCGACGATCCGTATTTCGACGCGCTCGTGCACGAATACGCGACGTTCGGATGGCGCGTATGGGCGCTCGACATCACGACCGATCTCGCGGTGCCGACCGTGGTCGCGCTCGCGGAGAATCCGCAGGACGGGCGTTTCTCGATCGGTTTCGGCTGTCATCCCGATGGCCGGATCGCGGTGCAGCGGGCGCTGACCGAAGTCAACCAGTTGCTCGATATCGCGGCGGATGCGCCGCATCCATGGGATCGCGACACGCTTTCGTCGACCGGATTTCTGTATCCGGCGGCAGGTATGCCGGCAACGACGCCTTCGACGTGGCGGCGGCCCGATGCCGCGTCGTTACCGGCGGTGATCGCGGAGTGTGTCGAGCGCATCGCGGCAGCCGGCATGGACGTGCTCGTCGTCGACAAGACGCGGCCCGACATTGGCTTGTCCGTGGTGCAGGTGATCGCACCGGGGCTGTGCCATTTCTGGCCGCGTTTCGGCGCGCGGCGACTGTATTCGGTGCCGGTGGCGCTGGGTTGGCGCGCGCAGCCGTGCGACGAAACGGCGTTGAATCCGGCGCTGCTGTTTCTGTGACCTGCGCGCGCAATCGCGTTGTCGGCGAACAGCGCGGGCTGCCGGAACGCCGACCGTTCGCGTCCGCGCCGGATCAGAACCGCGTACTGAACCCCACCCGCGCGATCGACTGCAACGCGCCGCTCGATGCGCCGTTCGCGTCCATCACGCCGTTGATCTGCGCGTTGCCGCCGTGGCTCGCACGTTGATGCACACCGGCCACGTACACCATCGTGCGCTTCGACAGCCAGTACTGGATGGCGGCGAGAAACTGATGCGCGTGCGTGTCGTCGAGCGTGTCGTTGCCTTTCATGTACGTGTAGCTCGCGCCGATCACCCATACCGGCGACGGCCGCCAGGCGGCACCGGCTTCCGCCGACCACGCGCCCGCGCCGTTGCGCGCATTGTGCACGGTCGTGAAGAGCGCCTTGCCCGTGACCGTACCGACCGTGTAGTGCACGCCCGCGCCCCAGTTGCGTACGCTGGTGGGCGGCAGTCCGTCGGCCGCGCCGTATTTCTGGTTCGTATAGGCGGCGCCCGCGCCGAACGGGCCGTGGTCGTAGCTGGCGCCGACGCTGACCGTGTTGTTCGCGCCGATCGACCCCGCGACGTTGCCGAAACCGTATAGCGCGCCGAAGGTCAGGCCCGACAGCGACGGGCTCGTGTACTTGACCGAATTCGCGACGCGATTGCTGCCCGCGACGCGGTCCCAGTCGAACGCACCGGTCGGGTTGTTCGGCAGCGCGAGCCGATCGAACGGCCCGTTGCGAAAGCCGTACAGGCCGACGAGATCCTGCGCGATCTCGTTGCCGCTGGCGGCCAGCGCATCGACCATGAATTCGTACTGGTTGCCGAGCGTCAGCGTGCCGTACCGGTCGTTCTGCAACCCGACATAGGCGGTGCGCGCGAACAGCCCGCCGCCGATGATCGCGCCGTTGCCGAGCGAATACTGGTTGACGAGCCGGAAGATCGCACGCGTGCCCGCGCCGAGATCCTCCTTGCCCTCGAAGCCGAGCAGGTTCGGAAAGAAGATGTTGTCGTCGAATTTCGCGGCGCCGTGGCCGCCTTGATTGCTGACGTAGCTGATGCCGGTATCCATCAGCCCGAACATCGTCACGCTGCTCTGCGCGAACGCCGCGGCCGGAAACGTGCAGGCCGCGAGCGCCAGAAAGGTCTTTTTCGTCATCTCCAAAGTGCTCCTCACATGATCCGATCGAGCCGGATATTTTTAATTGGACTACTGATTGATATGAAGAAACATGAACCGGGCGAACCCGGTTCGGCGACGGTCAAAGGAAGCGGTGGTGCGCAACGGGTATCGGCAGGTCGCGTCGATCCGGCGACCTTCCGCGGCCCGCGCGCCGCGCGCTAGACCGTCGAATATCCGCCGTCCACCGGCACGACCGCGCCGGTGACGAACGACGCGCCGGGCGAGCACAGGAACAGGATCACTTCCGCGACTTCGTCGGCCGTGCCCCAGCGCCCGAGCGGCGTGCGCTCAAGAATGCGGCGCGATGCCAGTGGGGCGGCCATCAGAGCGCTGCTGAGCGGCGTGTCGATCCAGCCCGGCGCGACCGCGTTCACGCGGATGCCGTGATCGGCCCACGCTTGCGCGAGCGAACGCGTGAGCTGTGCGATACCGCCCTTGCTCGCGCTGTACGCGGGCCGGTCCTTGCTGCCGAAGTACGTGTACATCGACGCGATATTGACGATGCTGCCGCCGTTGGCCGCCAGCGCGGGCCGCGCGGCGTCGGATGCCCGCATCACCGACGTCAGGTTCACGTTCAGCACGTGCTCGAACTGGTCCATCCGGTATTCATCCGCGTGCCGGCTGATGCCCACGCCGTTGACGAGCACGTCGAGCCGCGGCAGCGCGGCGATCGTGCGCGTCAGCGCCGCGCCGTCGGCCACGTCGAGTTCCACGCATCGGACACCGGCATGCACGGGCGCATGCGGGCCGGTGGCGTCGAGCCCGAGCGCGACGACCGATGCGCCGGCCTGCGCGAACCGCAGCGCGGTGCGCGCGCCGATGCCCGATGTGCCGCCCGTCACCACGACGGACTGCCCGTCAAACGCCCACTGACGACTCATGCTCGATGCTCCCGGTGGTGGACGCGCGACGGGCCGGCCGTTGCGCGGGTGAAACGAGGATCTTGATCTGCGCGCGATCGGCGAGCAGCGCGTCGAAGCCGTCGGCGACGGCATCCTCGAGCGACACGGTGCGTGTGACGATCGACGTGAGGTCGAGCGCGCCCGACGCGACGATGCGCAGCAGGTCTTCGTACGCATGCCGGTAGCCGACGCTCGTGGTGACGGTCAACTCGTCGTTGACCGCGCGGAACGCGTCGAAACCCGCGTGCGGCATCAGGCCGACCATCACGACACGACCACCCTTGCGCAGTGCCCGCATCGCCGATTCGAACGTGGCCTGCAATCCGGCCGCCTCGAAACTCGTATCGACGCCGAGCCCGCCCGTGGCCGCGCGAATCGCGTCCTGCAGCGCGGCGGCATCGAGCGTGCGCGCATCGAACGCGTGCGTCGCACCGAAGCGTGTGGCGGCCGCGAGCCGTTCGGGCGACACGTCGACGGCGACGATCGTGGTCGCGCCCTGCAGCTTCGCGAGCATGATCAGCAGCAGGCCGATCGGCCCGAGCCCGAACACCGCGCAGGTCTCTCCGAGCCGCAGTTCGCCGCGCCGCAGCGCATGCAGTGCAACGGCGGCCGGCTCCATTACCGCGGCCTGTTCGAGGCTCACGCCGTCGGGCAGCCGATGCAGCATGTAGGCCGGCACGACCGCGAAGTCGGCCATCCCGCCGTCGCCCATCAGCCCGGCGAAGCCCATCGACACGCACAGGTTGTACGACCCCGAACGGCAGTACGCGCACTGGCTGCAGCGATACTCGGGTTCGACCGCGACGCGGTCGCCCGCGCGCAGCGTCGTCACGTCGGCGCCGACTTCGACGACGGTGCCGCAGAACTCGTGGCCGAGCGTCAGCGGCGCGGTGCGGCGCGACAGCGGATGCGGCGCATCGACCGGAATCGCGTGCGGGCCGTCCGCGTATTCATGCAGGTCACTGCCGCAGATCCCGCAATACGCGACCGCGATGCGCACGTCGCCGGGGCCGACGCGCGGCGTGTCGATTTCCACGAGACGGACGTCGCGCGGGCCATGCCATTGAAGTGCGCGCATGTCAGCGTCCTCCGAGATTGTGCGTATCGAGGCGGCCGGCCGCGGCGCCTGCGGGCGCGCGCTTGCGCAGCACGGCCGGCGCGGTTTCGACGAGGCCGAACGACAGCACGCATGCGAGGATCGCGCCGGTAGTCGAGGTCCACATCGCGAACTGCAGGCCGTACCTGTCCGCCGCGAAGCCGGCGACGGTCGGCGCGACGAAGCCGCCGATCAGCTCGCCGGCGCCCATGATCAGCCCGAGCGCGCTCGCGATCGCTCGCGGCGGCACCGTTTCGGCCGGGATCGTCGCCATGAACAGCGTGAAGCAGCCGAGGCCCGTATACGTGACGAACACGAGCGCGCCGAGCGCCCAGACCGAGCCGACGTGGATCAGCACGACCGGGCACATGGCCGCGATCAGCGCGAACCCGATCATCGTCGGCTTGCGACCGATCCGGTCGGAGATCGCCGGCACGGCGAAGCCCCAGAACACCCACGCGGCGCCGAGGCAGGTCATCACGACGCCCATGTCGGACGGCGCCAGGTGACGGCTTTCCACGAGGAACACCGGCGCGAACGAGATGATCACGACGAACCACGTGAGAAAGAAGCAGCTGATCAGCACGCAGAGCAGGATGTTGCGCTCCTTCAGCAATGCCCAGCGGCTGAACTCGGCGCCGCTTGCGGCCGGTACCGCGGCGGTATCGGCGTGCACGTGGCGCACGCCGCCGGGCGGCACTTCGCGCACCCAGCGCCAGATGCAGAACGCGATCAGGAAGCCCGGAATGCACGACACGTAGAACGCCTCGCGCCAGCCGTATGCGGTGGCGATGCCGATCACGACCGGCGGGCCGATCATCGCGCCGAGCAGGCCGGCGGCCGAGCCTTGCAGCAGGCCCATGTTCAGCCCGCGGCGGCTCGGCGTCGAACTCTCGACCATCAGCGATTGCGACAGCGGCAGCACGGGGCCTTCGGCGATGCCAATCAGCGCGCGAAACGCGATCAGGCTCGCGAAGCCGCCGACGAGCCCCGACAGCGCCGAGCACACGGAAAAGCCGAGCACGGCCGCGACCAGCAGCGGCTTGCGGGTGCCGCGCGCGTCGGACCATGCGCCGGTCGCGGCGCCTGACAGCGCCCACGTGAGCGCGAGCGCGGACGACACCATGCCGAGCTGCGTGTTCGCCAGGTGCAGCTCGGCCGACATGAACGGAAACAGGAACGACAGCGCGAGGCGGTCGAAGAACACGAAGCCGAACGTCATGAACAGGATCAGCAGCAGCCTGTTCTCGTACGTCCAGGCGCGCCTGGAGGAGGAGGGGGGCGTCATCGTGAGCCTCGCCGCGTCAGCGGAACAGCTTCTCGACCGCTTGCGCGCCGAGGCCGACCTTCTCGTAATGCGCCTTGCACATCGCGATGTACGAATGCACGTCGAAGTAGCCGTCGGGATTGCCTGCGTCGTCGAGCCAGATCAGCGGGCCCTTGACGATGAAGAACGCGCGCATCGGCTCGGGGTGATCGAACGCGACGAGCGTGTGGCCCTCGCCCGGCGTCTCGTACACGAAATCGCCGCGCGTCGCGGTCCATTCGTGTTCGAGGTAACCCCATTTCCCCGACAGCGTGTACGCGAACACCTCGTGCGGGTGATAGTGCCGGTTCACGAGCCCGGCTTCCTTCGCCATCAGGATGTCGCACCATTTGTTCTGCGACGGCGAGATCCACAGCGGCCGCGACGAAACCGTTTCGGTGAACGGAACGTAATAGCGCTCGTCGTCGGTGGCCGCGTTCGGGATGTAGGCTTCGGGCAGCGCATCGGGCTTGAACGGATTGGCAATCGCCGGAATGTTTTGCCAGAATTCGGATACGGCTTTGTCGACCACGGGGTGTCTCCTTCATGGGTTGTCGTGGGCTCGACTTTAGCCAGCCGGCGCGCGCCGCTCTTGACTGGGCGGGACGCATTGCTTGACCGCGCCGGACATTGCATCGCACCAGAATCCAGACGAACCATCCCCCCAATCCGTGCCGCTCCGCACGACAGGCGCCAGCAGGAGGCGACGTGACGAATTCGACCGTTTTTTCACGCACGCGAGGCTCGACGGCCGACGTGCCGGCGCGTGACCGGATGGCGTACTGGGATGCGTTCAACGCAGCGACGCTGGTCGGCCTGCGCTGCTCGTCGCTGTCGCCGGCCGGGCTGGAAGCCGAGAAGACCGATATCGCGCTGCCGGGCCTCGGCATCGCCGACATCAGCGGGCAGGATCACGTGATCGAGCGCAGCCCCGCGCTGGTGCGCCAGTTGCCGAAGGAGTCGCTGTTCGCGTGCCAGATCCTGAGCGGGCGCGCGTATTTCATCCAGCACGACCGGTGCCTGCTCGCGGAGGCCGGCGATCTCGTCGTCTACGACACCCGCGTGCCGTATCTGTTCGGATTCCTCACGCCGATGCGGCAGTTGCTGATCGATATCCCGATCACGACGTTCGACGACCGCCTCGATGCGGAACTGGCCGCGCTGCCGCTGCGGATCGCGCCGAAGCCGGGCGCGGGCGCGATGCTCGGCGCAACGTTGCGCGCGAGCGTCGAGCGGTTCATGAAGGCGCCGGTGGAGCGCGACGCCGCGCGGTTCGCCGAGCACACGCGCACGCTGATCGCGGAACTCATCGACGCGGAAGTGAACGGTGCGGGCGCCTCGCGCGCGTCGCTGTCGTACCTGCTGACCGCGAAGCAGTACATCGCGACGCATCTGGGCGAGCCGGAGCTCGCGCCGCAGGCCGTCGCCGACGCGGTCGGGCTGTCGCTGCGGCATCTGGGCCGCCTCTTCGCGGCCGAAGGCGAGTCGATCACGCAGCACATCTGGTCGGAACGGCTGTCGCACGCGCATCGCGAGCTGACGGATGCGCGGCTGCGCAAGACGAGCATCGGCGAGATCGCGTTCCGCTGGGGGTTTTCGAGCCAGGCGCATTTCAGCCGCGCGATCCGCGAGCGCTACGGCGCGTCGCCGATGGCGCTGCGCGATGCGGCGCGCGAGGCCGCGGGCTGACGGCGGTTTGCGGATGGTTCGGCGGCGGCGCGTGCATCACGCGCCGTTTTCGTTTGCGGCGCGCGAGGTGTGGTGCAGGTTCGGCGCGAGGAAGCGCGGTCGAACCGCGCGGCCATCGGCTGCCCGCCATTGCATTCATTCACCTGGCGCGCATCGCAGGCCGGCCGTGGAACCGCGATGCGGTTCCACGGCCGGCGCCGCCAGCGCCACGGACTTCAGGACGCGCTGGCTTCGTCGATCTGACGAACGTCGTCCTGATCGAGCGTGACGCGGATCGCTTCACCGAGCAGCGCGAGCTGCTCGAGCGACGTCGCGCTCGCGATCGGCGCGGTGATCGTCGGCCGCGCGATCTGCCAGGCGAGCGCGATCGCGGCCGGCTGCGTGCCGTGCTTCGCCGATACGGCGTCGAGCGCCGCGAGAATGCGCAGCCCGCGTTCGTTCAGATAGCCGGCGACGCGATCGCCGCGCACGCTCTTCTTCAGGTCGGCTTCACTGCGGTACTTGCCCGACAGGAACCCGCTCGCGAGCGCGTAGTAGTTGACGACGCCGAGCTTCAGCTCGCGCACGACGGGCTCGAGGTCGCGTTCGTAGTCGGCGCGGTTGAGCAGGTTGTATTCGGGCTGGATGACCTGGTAGGCGGGCAGTCCGTCGCGCACGCTGATGGCCGCGGCTTCGCGCAGCCGTGCGCCGCTGTAGTTCGACGCGCCGATGATGCGCACCTTGCCCGCATCGATCAGCGTTTGATACGCGCCGAGCGTTTCTTCGAGCGGGGCCGTGTCGGCGAGATCGCGGTGCGAGAAATACAGGTCGATGTAGTCGGTCTGCAGGCGGCGCAGCGAATCGTCGACGGCCTTCAGGATGTTGTCTTTCGACAGCCCCGCGCGCGTGCCGAGGAGCCCGACCTTGGTCGCGATCACGACCTGCTCGCGCTTGCCGGAGCGCTTGAGCCACTTGCCGATGATCGTTTCCGATTCGCCGCCGTGGTTGCCGGGAACCCAGGCCGAATAGACGTCGGCCGTGTCGATGAAGTTGATGCCGGTGTCGGCGAGCGCGTCGAGCAACGCGAACGATGCGTTTTCGTCGACGGTCCAGCCGAAGACGTTGCCGCCGAACGCGAGCGGCGAAACCTGGATGCTGGATGTACCGAGGGTGCGATGTGCCATGTTCTGCTCCGTAAGCTGCGGGTGACGGGAGGGGACTGCGGGACGTGAAGCCGGTCGCGTTGAGACGGCGAGCACGTGGCGAGGTTCCGCCGCCGGCGCACCAACCGGCGGGTTTCGCGCGCGTGCGCCGGCATGCCGGACGCGGTGACGTCATCACGGCAGCGACCTCCGTTCGAGCGCCGGCCCCGCCGCGCGCAAGGCACTGTATTTATTACCGATTTTCCGTGCCAGGTTAGGGAAATGACGCATGGCGTCAATGTTGTCGCGGCGCGTTGTCTACGATATCCTTTCATCCCAAAATTAAGGGAGGCAGCGGGCCGCTGCCACACGAACGAAAAATCATTCTGAGGCGGTCATGGCTGACCTGGCGGCATTCATTCGAACCCCGTTTTTCCAGCAAGACAAACGCCTGCTCGCGCTGTCTTTCCCCCACGACGACGCGCCGTCGGTGACCGACTCGTACGGGCGGCAACGTCCGGCGCGGCTGGTGGCCGAGCGTCTCGTCGCGCACGAGGGGCTCGGGATCGATTTCACGTTCGAGGTGACGCTGTTGTCGGGCGAGGCGGGCGTCACGCTGGCCGACATGCTGGGCAAGCTGCTCGCGGTGTCGATGGTGCGCCCCGACGGCGGCCTGCGTTATTTCACCGGTTACTGCACCGAGTTTTCGCTGGTCCGCAACGACGATTCGATCGCGGAATATCGCGCGGTGCTGCGCCCGTGGAGTCACTTCCTGCGGACCCGCGTGAACAACCGCCTGTTCCTCGGCCAATCGCTGCAGCAGCAGATCGGCACGCTGCTCGCCGACTATCAGGGGCTCGCGCCGTCGTGGGAGTGGCGCGTGCGCGGCGACGATCCGGCACGCACGATGAACGTCCAGGGCGGGGGGCTCGGCGAAAGCGACTGGAACTACATCGTTCGCCATCTGGAAGCCGTCGGGTTCCTGTACTGGTGGGAGCATGACGAGAAAGGCGTGAAGCTGATCGTCGGCGACGACAGCACGGTGCAGTGCCCGGCCGTCGACGGCCGCTCGCCGCAGATCCGCTTCCAGACGCACGACGGCCCGATGGCCGCCGACGCCATTTCGCAATGGTCCGCGGTACGGTCGCTGTCCGCCGGCAGTTACAGCGCGACGGCGTTCGACTTCAAGGCGCCGCATGCGGCCCACGCGCAGATTCCGACGCTGCATCCGCCGGGTGTCGCGCCGCAGGTCGAGCATCATGAATACGTGGGGCACTACGGCTTCGCGAAGCAGACGCGCGCCGGCGACGCGCTCGCGCGTGTGCGGATGGAAGAGATCGAGGCGGCCGCGACGCGTTTCGACGCGGCCGGCAATCATCACGGCATCCTGCCCGGGCGCTGGTTCCAGCTGTCCGATCACTTCAGCGTGGCGTCGGGCAGCCCGCAGGATCACGAGTACCTGATTCTCGAAGCCCGTCACGAAGCGGCGAACAATTACCTGCAGGCCGACGGCAAGCCCGAGTATCGCAACCGCTTCGTCGCGGGCCATCGACGTACGCCGTGGCGACCGGGGCGCGGGTTCAACAGCGAACCGGTGCGCGTGCTGGCGCCGCAAACCGCGACCGTTGCCGGCGCGAAGGGAGCCGGCAGCGTCGACGTCGACGAGTACGGGCGCGTCTGCATCGTCTATCACTGGGATCGGGCGGCGCAGATCAGCGCGCGGATTCGTGTGGCCGCCGGCTGGGCGGGCGGCGAGAAGGGCATGATCGCGCATCCGCGCGTGGGCAGCGAGGTGCTCGTGATGTGCCTCGACGGCAATCCCGACCGGCCCGTCGTGTCGGGCACCACGTACAACGCGGAACGGATGCCGCCGTGGGCGCTGCCCGACCAGCACGTGCTGACCGGCCTGCGCAGTCGCGAGCTGTCGGGCGACGGCGGCAATGCGGCGGGCGGACGCTCGAACCACGTGCTGCTCGACGACACGCCGCAGCAGCTCCAGCTGAAGCTGCGCAGCGATACCGACGCGAGCGAACTGACGCTCGGGCACAACGTCCGCATCGACGCGACCCAGGGGCGCACCGATCAGCGCGCCCGCGGCTTCGAATTGCGGACCGACGCGCATGGCGCGGTACGGGCGGCCAAGGGCCTGCTCGTGACCAGCGAGGCGCGCTACGACGCGCGTGCCCATGCGACCGACATCGGCGAGACCGTCGCGCGCCTCGACAAGGCGCACGACCTGCACGAATCGTTGTCGGGGTCCGCGCACGACGTGAAGGCGCAGGAGTCCGGCGATCAGGATGCCGTCCATCAGGCGCTCAGGACGCAGAACGACGGCCTGAGGGGCAGCGGCGGCAATCCGCAGCAGGGCGAGTTTCCGGAGTTCGCGCAGCCGTTCCTCGCGCTCGCGAGCCCGGCGGGGATTCTGGCGACGACGACGGGGTCGACCCATGTCGCGAGCGACCAGCACGTCGCGTTGACGAGCGGCGCCCACACGAGCATCGGCGCGGGCAAGAGCATGCTGGTCAGCGCGCAGGAGGCGGTGCGCGTCGCCGCGTTCGAGAAGGGCATCCGGCTCGTGGCCGCCGCGGCCGACATCGACATCCAGGCGCTCAAGGACAGCGTCAACGTGCTCGCCAAGCTGGACGTGAAGGTCGATGCGAACCGCATCACCATCACCGCGAAAGAAGAAGTCCTGATCAACGGCGGGACCAGCTATACGCGCTGGAACGGCAGCGGCATCGTGCACGGGACCAAGGGCGAATTCACCGCGCATGCGGCGTCACATACGTTCATCGGGCCGGACAGCCTGCCGGTGCCCGCGCGCGCGTTCCCCGGCACGGCGTGCGCGCCGTGCATGGTCAACGCGGCATCGATGGCGTCGCCGTTCGCGGCCAAGGCGTGAGGCAGGGCCGCGCATGACGAATGACCTGATCGCCGCGCAGGCGGCCGACGCGCTGCAGGCGGCGCTGTTGTCGCAGGACGGGCTGCGCGCTTACGTCCTGATCGACGGCGCATTGCTGGATACGTTGCCGGACGAGGACAAGGCGTCGTGGCCCGCGTTCGTCGCGGCCTCGCTGCTCGACGACGCCGACGACGAGGCGAGAGTCGTCGGGCCGCTGCTGTTCGAATGGCAGCCCGCCGCCGACAGCGCCGAGGCTGCGGACGCGATCGAGCCGCCCGGCATTCCGTGGCCGGCGGCGAGCGTGCTCGTGTCGCCGCTGTCGCTCGAGCGACTGGCCGCGCATCTGGCGCCGATGGTCGATGTCCAGCTCGAGCAGATGGAGAGCGTGATGCTGATGCGCTTCTTCGATCCGCGCGTGCTGCCGTTCTGGCTCGACATGCTGCCCGCCGCCCATCGCGCGTATCTGGCGCAGGGCGTGCGGCACTGGATTCACCGCGATACCGCGCTGCAGCTCCGGACGGCGGACATCGCCGCGCCCGCCACCGTCAGGCAGGCCGCCGAGTTTCCGCTGCAGTTGACCCAGGCGCAGGAAGACGATCTGCTCGCCGCCTGCTATCCGTACACGATGCTCGAGCGGCTGCGTGTCGAAAAGCCCGCGCTGCTGGCGTCATTGCCGGCCGCGCAGCACTACGGCTTCGTGCGCGATCAACTGGCACGCTGCCAGGCGCACGGCGCCGAAAGCGCGGCGTCGCTGCTGATCTATTGCGAACTGGCGTTGCGCTACGGCGCGCGCTTCGACGAGCATCCGGCGATGGCCGCCGTGTTCGACGCAGTGGCGCAGGGAGAGGCGTTTCCGGAGGCGCTGGCGCGGGTGCCGGCGGAGGACTGGCGGCGGATGCAGGAAGCGGCCGGGTGATGGCGCGTGCGCCACGCGACTCGAATGAAATCGACTGGAAGAGAAGGAAGTTCAATATGAACCGCTGCTGGATCACTTTGCTGTCCGTGATGGTTTTTTCCACGGCTGCGTGCAGCAAGAGCGTGAACGATGCCGAGAAGGACAGTTTGGCGCCCGGCGAAGTGAACAAATGGAACGACCCGAACTACGACATCATCACCGCCGGGTCCTTCAACTATACGGATTACGACATCTACGGCGTCTATCTGCTGCCGCCCGACAAGAACAGCCTCGACGACGCGGCGAGCGCCGACGGCGCGCATGCCACGCCGCGGAGCGCGAAATACTGGTCCGGCGGCGGCGGCTCGCGCCCGAGTCTCGCGTGGGATTTCCGCTGGAAGACCCCGAAGACGTTCAAGGTGTGGTGGGAGCGCGTGGTCGACAAGCGCGCGATGGAAGCGTCGTCCGCGAACTACGACCCGTACACGCACCGGGAAACCCAGCCGGGGATGGCGTGGTGCGAAGGCGAGATCACGGTCACGCGCCCGCCCGTCAAGGACAAGAGCGGCGGTATCGTGCTGCACTTCTTCCCCGATGGCCGCGTGGAAGGCGACATGGATTTCGGCGCCGACGGCCCGGACCCGAAGGTGGCCCTGTCGAAGCGCGACGCGCAGCGCAAGCTGACCGACCGCGCGTGCCTGAAGGAAATTCCCAATCCGTTCTATGGGCGCAAGAAGCCGGCCCAGTGGAATTGACGCTGGACGCGTGACCGGAACAGGAGCGTAACCGCCATGAGCAATCCCCCCCTCATTCGACGCATCACCGATATCACGCCGGTCGAGGACTCGATCCGCAACGGGCATCGCGAGGCGCTCGATCCGCTGCGGGTCGAGCAATGCAAGGAGTGTCCGAAACCCGTGTGGTTCACGGCCTTCTTCGACGGCACGGGCAACAACTACGGCGAGGACGGCAACGGTTCGACGGACGTCGCGAAGACCAAGTACAGCAACATCGCCAAGCTCGCGATGTTTGCTCATGTCCCGTTCAACAAGGCCAATCCGCGCACGATGGGCCGGTACGTCGAGGGCGTCGGCACACCCTGCAGCAAGGTCGGCGATTCGGGCAAGGGTATCGACGGCGCGCTCGGCATGGCGGCCGCGAGCAAGGGCGAGGCGCGCATCCGCTGGATGCTCCGCGAGCTCGAAAAGCACGTGGCGAACCACATGCCGGCCGTGAGCCAGATCAACGTGGCCGCGTTCGGCTTCTCGCGCGGCGCCACGGAGGCGCGGGCGTTCGTCCGCATGCTGACCGAGCAGCTGGCCGAGAACATCGGCGGTCGGCTCTGGTGGAACAAGAAGAACATGAAGGGGATGCGTCCCGAAGTGGTCGTCTACTTCATGGGCATTCTCGATACGGTGGCGTCGACAGGCTTCGGCGGCAGCCGCCTGGAGAAGGCGGCGCCCTACATCGTCGGCGCGATCCTCGGGCCGGTCTATGGCGGCATGCTCCACAGCATCGACAAGGGCGGCCATGCGGAATGGGCGAACGACATCCGCATTCCGGACTACGTGCGGGAGTGTGTTCACTATGTCGCATCGCATGAAGTCCGGGAGAAATTCCCCGGCGACTCGGTGCGCGAGGATCAGAAGCTTCCCTCGAACTGTCGCGAGGTGTATTACCCCGGCATGCACTCGGACGTGGGCGGCGGCTACGAGCGCAACTATCAGGAAGGGCGCACCAACGAGCTGGCCAACGTCGCGTTGAACAATCTCTATATCGACGCGTGGAAGGCCGGCGTGCCGTTTCGCGAGCCGAAGGAGATCGTGGAATCGGCCGGCGGGCTGTTCGCGATTTCCCCCGAGCTGGAGACGGCCTGGAACGTGTACATGGGGCAGGGCAACGAGCGGCGCGCGGGCGTGGCGTCGAACAGCGGCCGGCTCGAGTCGCAGATCATCTGGCACATGAACCGCTACTACCAGTGGCGCGCCAGCCGCAGCCGGCGTCTGCACGACGGCCGGCTGAAGCCGCCGGGCGGCGTGAATTCCTACATGGCGATTACCGACCGCGAATGGAACGAGGATGCGGATCTCATCCGTCGCGCCAACGGGGGCGTCCTGACCCGGACCATCTCGGAGCAGTACAAGGCGATCGACGCGGCCACGCGGGTCACCGGCAACTGGCTGGGGGGTATCGATCCGGCGGCGCGCGCGACGTTCGACCGGTTCTTCGATCACTACGTGCACGACTCGATCGCGGGTTTCAAGAAGCAGATGGAAGACGGTCACGTCGGCTTCGCCGAATCGAGCCGCTGGTCGGTCAACCGTCAGTACTTCATGGGCAAGCGCGGCAAGAAGTTCCTGTACTGGCGCTACGAGGGCGACAAGGCCGAGCAGGCCGCCACGCAACTCGCCAAGGTCGATCCGGCGAAGCAGCAGGACCCGACGGCAGCCAACGAACCGCAACTGGCCAGCAACCAGCCCGCGGCGATCGGCGGCGCGCTGCCAGACGCGACCTCGACAGCCTGACGCCGATCCCATACCGGTCGCGACCGCGGCCGGCTGTCCGACGTCGCGGCAGACAGGATCTGCCGCGACACGCCCCTCCCTACCGCAACTGCACGGCCGCGAGAAACAGCACCATGCTGCCGATCGCGCCGTCCAGCACGCGCCACGCGACCGCCTTGCGGAACCACGGCGCCAGCAATCGCGCGCCATAGCCGAGCCCGAGGAACCACACGACGCTGACCGTCATCGCGCCGATCGCGAACGCGAGCCGCGCGCCTTCCGGCTCGCGCGCGCCGGCCGTGCCGATCAGCAGGAACGTGTCGAGGTAGACGTGCGGGTTGAGCCACGTGAATGCGAGCGTCATCAGCACGATCGCGAGGGCGCCTTGCGGCGGCGGGGCGACCGCGTCGCCGCGCACGTCGAGCGTGTCGTGGCCCGGCTTGAACGCACGGCGCAGCGCGTTGATGCCGAACCACGCGAGATACGCGAGGCCCACGTACAGCACCGCATGGACGAAGGTCGGATAGCGCTCGACCAGCACCGATGCGCCGCCGACGCCCGCGCCGATCAGGATCATGTCGGACACCGCGCACAGCAGCACGATCTTGCCGACGTGCGAGCGCATGATGCCCTGGCGCAGCACGAATGCGTTCTGTGCGCCGATGGTGACGATGAGCGACGCGCACAGTGCGGCGCCGTGGGAAAAAGCGAGCCAGTTCATGATGGGGACAGCCGTGGAAGCAGTAGACGGATGAATCGGGTAGCGCTAGTCTGCGATCGGGGCGGGAATAAGAGAAGCTAAATCACCTAATGCGGATTAAGGAAATCTAATGCTCGACTACGCGTTGCTCGATGCCCTCGCGGCCGTGATCCGGCACGGCTCGTTCGAGCGGGCAGCCAAGGAGCTGAACGTCACGCCGTCGGCGGTGTCGCAGCGCGTGAAGCTGCTGGAGGAGCGGGTCGGCAGCGTGCTCGTCAAGCGCGGGCAGCCGTGCGTCGCGACCACGTCGGGCGCGCTGCTGTGCCGGCATACCGAACGCGTGCAGCTGCTGGAGGCCGAACTGGGCGGCCGGATGCCCGCGTTGCCCGGCCAGATCGCGAGCGCCTGGCCGACGCTGCGCGTGGCCGTCAACGACGACAGCGTCGCGACGTGGTTCATCGACGCGGTCGGGCCGTTCTGCACGGAGCGCGAGACGCTGCTTGACCTCGTGATCGACGATCAGGATTACACGGCCTCGCGCATTCGCGACGGCAGCGTGCAGGGCGCGGTGACCGCGCAGGCCGAGCCGATCCAGGGATGCCGGTCGGAGCGGCTCGGGCGAATCCGCTATCGCGCGGTGTGCTCGCCGGCGTTTTACGCGCGTTATTTCGATGCGGGGATCACGCGCGATGCGCTGCGCCGCGCGCCGTGCGTGATGTTCAATCCGAAGGACGGGTTGCAGGCGCGTTTCATCCGGCGCGTGACGCGCGCGGATCTCGATCCGCCGCAGCACTGGATACCGCACGTCGCGGGCTATCTGCGCGCGTGCGAAACGGGATTGGGATGGGGGATGTGCCCTGACCGGATGGTCGACCGGCAACTGGCGGCGGGCGAGCTGATCGACATGTCGCGTGGCCGAACCATCGACATCGATCTGTACTGGCAGAGCTGGCGTCTGTCGATCGGCTGGCTCGACGATTTCAGCGCGGCGCTGAAGGCGCGTGCCGCGCTGTTTCTCGATTGACCGGCGACGCCACGCGGGCGGCGCGCACGCGGTGCGCGCCGTGCGATGTCAGAGGTGTTGCAGGCCGTCGAAGTCGACGATCTGCACGTGGCGACCCTGCATTTCGATCAGGTCGCGCTTCTGGAATTTCGACAGCGTGCGGCTGACCGTTTCGAGCGTCATGCCGAGATAGCTGCCGATGTCCTCGCGGGTCATCCGCAGGTTGAATTCCGACGGCGAGTAGCCGCGCTTCAGGTAGCGCGACGAGACGTCCAGCAGGAAAGCGGCGACGCGCTCTTCCGCATTCAGCGAGCCGAGCAGCATCGTTTGCGACGTTTCGCGCACGATCTGTTCGCTCATCAGCTTGTGCATGCGCAACTGCATCGAGCCGGCTTCCGAGCACAGCGCCTTGAGCGCGCTGTACGGAATCACGCAGACGGAGCTGTCTTCCAGCGCGACCGCGGTGCGCGGGTGCGTATCGTCGCAGATGCCGTCGAGGCCGAGCGCTTCGCCGGCGAGGTGCAGGCCCGTGACCTGTTCGCGGCCGTCGTGGCGCGTCGCGACGGTCTTCAGCGAACCCGAGCGCACCGCGTACAGGTTGTCGAATGCGTCGCCTTCGCGGAACAGCGCTTCGCCGCGCTTGACCGGGCGTGCCGCGCAGATGACCGACTCGAGGCGACTGAGCGCTTCGGGCGCCAGGCCCTGCGGCATGCACAGGTGCCGCATCGCGCACGACGAGCAGTGCGGGGCCTGACGGGGAGCCCAGCTACCGGCATGGGGCGTGGCGGCGGGGCGGGTGGCGACGGGCGTCAGCATGATCGTTTACTCCGGCGTTGAATCGACGAAATCATTGTCCCACCGCAAGTTGCCGCTGTCGGGTGACAAAACGTCGCGACCGGGCGCACGTGCCGAACGCCGCTCAGGCAGCCGGCTCGTCCGCGTTGGCGGCGGCCGGAATCAGCAGCACCGGCAGCGTCGCGTGGCGCACGCATTGCTCGGCGATGCTGCCGAGTACGAGGCGGCGGAAGCCGCGGCGGCCGTGCGTACCGAGCACGAGCAGATCGGCGCCGAACGCTTTCGCGCCGTCGAGGATCAGCGACGACACGTCGTTGAGCGACGTCGCTTCGTTCAGCTGCGTTTCGCCCTTCACGCCGGCGGCCTGCATCAGCTTCGCGAAATCCTGCGCGAGCGCGTTGCCCTGCGCGAGGAGCTGATCGCGCAGCACGGACGGATCGTAGCCGGGCACGTTGTAGTAGATCGCGGCGTTCTCGACGACGTAGAACGGCTGCAGCTCCGCGCCGTGCGCTTTCGCGAGCGCCAGTGCGGCATCGAACGCATGGCGGGACGTGTCGCTGCCGTCGACGGCAACCAGAATACGCTTGTACATAGTGTCTCCGAGTGGCGGGTTGAAACGAAGTCGGCCGGATGGCCGAGCGGGCCGGGCAATGCTGCGAGGCAGAGTAAACCAACGGGCACGATCGTGCAGCGAGGTGCCTGTCGTGCCGCGCGGCCGCGTGGTTCCTGTCGCTGTCGCGCATGGCCATGCGCGCGACGCATGCTGCGCCGCGCGACGCGTGTCGCGTGAGGCGGCAAGCGTCGAGCCGCATTGCTGACGTAAACGTATGCGCACGCATCGACCCGGCCCGGCTGCAACCATGCCGATGCGCCGCACGCACCGCCATTCAATCGCAATCGCACCGTGGCGCCATGACTTCGGTCAATGCCTGTGCGTCGATGCGATGCGCGGCATGCATGACTGCGAAGCCGATGCCAGGGCGCGGAATCGTTCGTTGCGACAACGTGCGAGCGGGTATCGGCGTGCAGTCCGATCACACGTGCCGGTTCACCGCCATCGATTATCGTGATTGACCGATGGCGCCTCTCAAACGAACGACCGATTCAAACGCCGCGCCGGCTATCTCGGCACGACCGTCAACTCGATGACGCGCTCCGGCCGGCGGCTGTGGCCGGGCCAGTATGCGCTGCCGTACATCCGGTGAACGGGACCGAACGGCGCGTCGCCCGCGGGCGGCGTGTCGAAGCCTTTCTCGATCACCCGATAGCCGGCGCGCAGCGCAAACGCCGAATGGTTGCCGTCGGGGCGGCTGTCGAAACCGGCGAAGCCGTCGCCGGCTTCCGGCATCGCATTGACGAGCGACGCATTGCTGCACGTGATCTCGTCGGGCGAGATCGGCCCGGCCCCGGCGAGCCGCGACGCTTCGCGGTGCTTGCCGTCGGTGTCGACCGTGCTGTCGTGCGTGTCGTCGTTGTCGAGTTCGATGCTGCGCGGATGCGTACGACCTGTTTGAGCGGAGGATTCCATCGCGGCTCTCCTGGCGGCGACACGCTCCGGATCGAAGCAAATCCCGTTCCGGGCACGACGGGAAAAGGCGCGCGGGCGATCGCCGCGGTCGCGCGACGCGCACTGATTTGTCATGATTTATTTCAGCTAGAAGACGCGTTTTCTACAGAGTATGATTCTTTTCCTGCGAAGCGGCGACAGGGGATGAAGTCTCGCCGCCTCTGCCCGCGCCGGGGCGCCGCAGCACCCTTAAAGACGGGTAGCGAACAACAAAGCAAGGGACTAGAGGTGGCGGATTCATGCAAGCGACTACTGCCTTCACGCACCGCGGTTATCTGTTGAATTGCGCGCCCGCACGCGCCAGTGACGGTTCGTTCAAGCCCTACGTCGTGATCTCCCGATCGAGCGACGGGGAGCTCGTGGCGAACCGGTTTTTTCCGATCGAGCTCCAGTTCAACGACGAAGGCGACGCGATCGCGCACGCGCGCGACTGGGCCGTGCGCTGGATCGACGCGAGCAGCATCTCGATGTGACGCCGTCGCACGCGTGCGGCGCTGGCCGTCCGGCCGATCCCCGGGGTGCCGCTCCCGGACAAAAAACGCGGTAATCTTGCGGAACCCGTCACTTTATTAGCGGCCGCGCATCCGCGCGCGGCTGCTCGCATTGGCTTATGTCGACATCACCCGCCCGTCAGTGGGGCCTCGAAGAAATCGTCGCCGGCTTGCGCGAGTCGCGCGAGGAACTCCATCGCACGCGCCATCCGCGCGGCATCCGCGAACTGCCGTCGCGCGATGCGATCTGCAAGATTGTGACCGGCCTGCGCGCGTCGATGTTTCCGACGCACTACGGCGCGCCCGACCTGACCGACGAAAGCGTCGACTTCTACGTCGGCCACACGCTCGAAAGCACGCTGCGCGTGCTGTCCGAGCAGATCCGCCGCGCGCTGCCGTTCCTGCCCGAGCACGTCGATACGCCGTTCGCCGAGCTCGACGAACGTGCGTTCGAGATCGCGCGCGAGTTCGGCCGGCAGTTGCCGGCGATCCGCGCGCTGCTCGTCAGCGACATCCAGGCCGCGTACGCGGGCGATCCGGCCGCGCAGCACATCACCGAGATCCTGCTGTGCTACCCCGGCGTGTTCGCGATGATGCACCATCGGCTCGCACACGCGCTGCACCAGCTCGGCGTGCCGTTGCTCGCGCGGTTCATCAATGAAATCGCGCACTCGGCCACCGGCATCGACATCCACCCCGGCGCGCAGATCGGCCCGAGCTTCTTCATCGATCACGGCACCGGCGTCGTGATCGGCGAAACCGCGATCATCGGCGAGCGCGTGCGCGTGTACCAGGCGGTCACGCTCGGCGCGAAGAGTTTCCCGGCGGATGGCGAAGGCGCGCTGGTGAAGGGCAATGCACGGCACCCGATCGTCGAGGACGACGTGGTGATCTATGCGGGCGCGACGATTCTCGGTCGCGTGACGATCGGGCGCGGCTCGGTGATCGGCGGCAACGTGTGGCTCACCCACAGCGTGCCGCCCGGCACGAGCGTCGCGCAGGGCAAGGTCCGCGAAGGCGGGAGCGCCGAGAAGCCGTAACGCGGTGGGCGAATGCGCGGGCGTCGTTCCGCGCAACGCCGCGGATGACGCGCAATGGATCGGCGGCCGGGCCGCCGTCGGGCGCGCCCGGGCGTGAGCGGCGCGAAGCCGGCTCGGCCCGGCGTACGAAGGCGGCGCGCAGCTGCCTGCGTTCATCGAAGCCTCAGTGCTTGCCGTCCGGCGAGCGGTGCTTGTACAGCACGTCCTGATCGACGCGGATCAGGTTCTGGCCCGCATCGACGACGAAATCCACGCCGTTGTACGCATTGCCCGTGAGCAGCAGGATTGCGCTGGCGACGTCGTCGGGGCCCGCGATGCGCGCGAGCGGCGTCGATGCGCGGCTCGCGTGTTCGAAGTCGGCCTGCGTCTGGTCGTCGCTCGGCAGCATCAACCCCGGGAACACCGCATTCACGCGCAGCACCGGCGCGGACGACAGCGCGAGCATCTGCGTGAGATTGCCGAGCGCGGCCTTCGCGACTGTGTAGCTGAAATGGTCGCGGTGGAAGTTTTCCTTGATCTTCTGGTCGACCACGTTCACGACGACGCCTTGCGTGCCGGCCGCGCGGGCCCGCTCGTAGAACGCGCGCGTGAGCAGGATCGGCGCGCGGCAGTTGACGGCCCACGCCTGGTCGAACGCGGCGAGATCGAAGCTCGGGAAATGGTCCTGCCAGAACACCGACGCGTTGTTGACCAGCACGTCGAGGCGGCCGAAGCGTGCATAGACTGCATCGATCAGCGCGGTGATCTGCGCGGCATCGGACAGGTCGGCCTGCAGCGCCACCGCGTCGTGCCCGCGTTCGGCAATCGCGCGGGCGGCGGCCTGCGCGGCATCGGCCGAACGGTCGTAATGCACCGCGGTGCGATAGCCGTGCGCGGCGAAATACTCGGCGAACGCGCGCCCGGCCCGGCGCGCGGCGCCGGTCACGAGCACGACGGGCGCATGCGCCGTTTGCTTCGTCTGCTCCATCAGGTATTCGTCAGGTTGACCGAGGAAGGATTCGCGACGATCGACAGGAATTCGCGACGCGTCGACGGATCGGTGCGGAACGTGCCGAGCATGCGCGACGTGACCATCTCGACGCCCGGCTTGTGCACGCCGCGCGTGGAGATGCACTGGTGCGCGGCTTCGAGGATCACGCCGACGCCCTTCGGCTGCAGCACGTCGAACAGCGTGTCGGCGATCTGCACGGTCATCTTTTCCTGGATCTGCAGGCGCTTCGCGAACGCGTCGACGAGGCGCGCGAGCTTCGAGATGCCGACGACGCGATGGTTCGGCAGATACGCGACGTGCGCGCGGCCGATGATCGGCACCATATGGTGCTCGCAGTAGCTCTCGAAGCGGATGTCCTTCAGCACGATCATTTCGTCGTAGCCGTCGACTTCGCTGAACGTGCGCGCGAGGATGTCGCGCGGCTCCAGCGCATAGCCGGCGAAGAACTGCTCGTATGCGCGCACCACGCGCGCGGGCGTGTCGAGCAGGCCTTCGCGCGCGGGATCGTCGCCGGCCCAGCGCAACAGCACGCGGACGGCGTCTTCGGCTTCTTCACGGCTCGGCCGCGAGGCGACCGGCTGGGGCTGTGTGGTTTTCTTTCCCTTACCCATGTAGTGGCTCCATCGAAGGCCGCCTGCGGCGGCCGATATCCGGCCATTGTTTCATGCTTTCGCCGCTCGTGCGTGCGGGCCGCCGCGCCCGCTTCCTCACTTCGGCCATTCGTCCTGCTCGTCGTTGAACAGCGACGCGACGACGCCACGCAGCCACGCGGTGCGCGGGTCGTTGTGGTACTTGCGATGCCAGTGCTGTTTCAGGTCGAAGCGCGGTAGCGCGAGCGGCGGCTCGACGGGCACGATGAACGCGTGCTCGGCCGCATACGCATAGCCGATCGCGTGCGGCACCGTCGCGATCAGGTCGGTGCGGCTCAGGATGAACGGCAGGCTCATGAAGTGCGGCGTTTCGAGCACCGCGCGGCGCTGCATGCGCTGCTTCGCCAGATATTTCTCGAGCACCTCCTGGCTGCGGCCTTCGGCGCGCACCACCGCGTGCCCGCACGCGAGGAACTGCTCGACCGTGAACGGCGGCGTCTGCTCGAACGGATGGCCGCGCCGCATCAGGCAGACGAACCGGTGCGTGAACAGCCGCTGCTGGAAGAAGTTGTTGCCGTCGAGATCGGGGAAGTAGCCGACCGCGAGATCGATCGACCCGGCTTCGAGGCCGCGTCCGACTTCGTCGTGCGCGAGCGAGACCGAACGCAGGTTCGCGTGCGGCGCGTGCATCGCGAACGCCTGCAACAGCTTCGGCAGAAACACGATCTCGCCGACGTCCGACAGCGCGATCGAGAACGTATGCGTGCTCGCGGCCGGATCGAAGTCGTGCGGCGCGACGAGGCCGCGCTCGATCTGCGCGAGCGCGTCGCGGGCGGCCGGCAGCAGCGCCAGCGCGCGCGGCGTCGGCTCCATGCCGCGCGACGTGCGCACGAACAGCGGATCGCCGAAGTATTCGCGCAGCCGGCCGAGCGCCGTGCTCACGCGCGGCTGGCTCACGCCGAGCAGGTCGCCCGCCCGGCTCACGTTGCGCGTGTCGTCGAGCGCGACGAGGTAGGGAATCAGGTTCAGATCGAGCGTTTCCATGGCCGGGGCCGGTATCTCCAAAACGTATACAACATATCTCCTGAATCGCGTTGCCGCATAGTCGGGAAAGCGCTCAAATGTATTCCATTACTCGAACCAAAGTTCTGGAGACGAACAATGCGCACCCAAGTCGCGATCATCGGCGCCGGTCCGTCCGGCCTTCTGCTTTCCCACCTGCTGCGCCTGCAAGGCGTCGATTCCATCCTCGTCGAAGCGCGTTCCCGCGAATACTGCGAGAACCGCATCCGCGCCGGTGTGCTCGAGCAGGGCACGGTCGACACGCTGAACGAAGCCGGCCTCGGCGACCGGATGCGCCGCGAGGGGCTCGAACATCACGGCATCGAGCTGCTGTTCGACGGCCAGCGCCACCGCATCGACCTGTCCGAACTGACCGGCGGGCGCGCGATCACCGTCTATAGCCAGCACGAAGTCGTGCGCGACCTGATCGCGGCCGGCGTCGAGCACGGCCATCAGATGCACTTCGAAGTGAGCGACGTCGCGCTGCACGACGTCGAAAGCGAGCACCCGTTCGTCACGTTCAAGCACGCGGACGGCCGCGCGGACCGCATCGACTGCGATTACATCGCCGGCTGCGACGGTTTCCACGGCATCGCGCGCCAGACGATTCCCGCCGAGCGGCTGAACACGTTCGAGCGCGTCTACCCGTTCGCATGGCTCGGCATCCTCGCGGACGCGGCGCCGTCGCTCGACGAGCTCGTGTACGCACATCACGACAACGGCTTCGCGCTGTTCTCGATGCGCTCGCCGACGGTCACGCGCCTGTACCTGCAATGCAAGCCGGATGAAGACCTCGCCGCATGGTCCGACGCACGGATCTGGGACGAACTGCACACGCGCTTCTCGAACGACACCGGCTGGACGCCGACCGAGGGCCGGATCACGCAGAAGAGCGTGACGCCGATGCGCAGCTTCGTGTCGGAGACGATGCAGCACGGGCGCCTGTTCCTCGCCGGCGATGCCGCGCACATCGTGCCGCCGACCGGCGCGAAAGGGATGAACCTCGCGGTGGCCGACGTCCGCGCGCTGTCCCGCGCGCTCGGCGCGCGCTACCGGACGGGCGACGCGACGCCGCTCGAGCGCTATTCGGCGACCTGCCTCGAACGCGTGTGGCGCGCCGAGCACTTCTCGTACTTCATGACGAACATGCTGCATGCGTCGCCGGACGACTCGCCGTTCGTCAATCGCCTGAAGTTTGCCGAGCTGAAATACGTGACGCGCTCGCGGGCCGCCGCGCAGTCGCTCGCCGAAAACTACGTCGGTTTGCCGTTCGACGACGCGATGCCCCCCGAGGCAACCCGCCTTGACAACGCGCTGTGCGCGACTCTATGATCGGCCCATCGTTCGCTAATCGAATCTAGGTTCGAATGGCGAACAAAAGCCGGGGGTCGACGACGGCCTCCGGCGCGGCACGCGACACGCGCGTGTCCCCTCGACAGGCCGCGCACGAGCCGCGGGTTCGCATCAGGAAGAGACATGGTCAACAAGATTTTCGAATCGCTTCAGTCGGCGGTTGCCGACGTCCACGATGGCGCGACAATCATGATCGGCGGCTTCGGCACGGCCGGCATGCCGTCCGAGCTGATCGACGCGCTGATCGAACAGGGCGCGCGCGACCTGACGATCGTCAACAACAACGCGGGCAACGGCGAGACGGGTCTCGCGGCGCTCCTGAAGGCGAAGCAGGTGCGCAAGATCATCTGTTCGTTCCCGCGCCAGAGCGACTCGCAGGTATTCGACGCGCTGTACCGCGCGGGCGAGATCGAGCTGGAGCTCGTGCCGCAGGGCAACCTCGCGGAGCGCATCCGCGCGGCGGGCGCCGGCATCGGCGGCTTCTTCACGCCGACGGGCTACGGCACCAAGCTCGCGGAAGGCAAGGAAACGCGCGTGATCGACGGCAAGCCGTACGTGTTCGAGACGCCGATCCACGCCGATTTCGCGCTGGTGAAGGCGTACAAGGGCGATCGCTGGGGCAATCTCGTGTATCGCAAGACCGCGCGCAACTTCGGGCCGATCATGGCCAGCGCCGCGAAGGTCGCGATCGTCCAGGTGTCGGAAGTCGTGCCGCTCGGCGGGCTGAACCCGGAACACATCGTGACGCCGGGCATTTTCGTGCAGCGCATCGTCGAGGTGCCGCAGGCCGCGCACGCGGCCGAGCTGGCCGCCGAACGTGCTGCATCGCAAGCCGCCTGACCCACCTGGAGCAAACCGACATGAAACGACTGACCCGCGATGAAATGGCCAAGCGCGTCGCCCAGGACATCCCCGAAGGCGCGTACGTGAACCTCGGCATCGGCGTGCCGACGCTGGTGGCCAACCACCTCGACCCGAGCAAGGAGATCTTCCTGCACAGCGAGAACGGCCTGCTCGGCATGGGCCCGGCGCCCGCGCCCGGCGAGGAAGACGACGAACTGATCAACGCCGGCAAGCAGCACGTGACGCTGCTCACCGGCGGCGCGTACTTCCACCACTCGGATTCGTTCGCGATGATGCGCGGCGGCCACCTCGACTACTGCGTGCTCGGTGCGTTCCAGGTGTCGGCGAACGGCGACCTCGCGAACTGGCATACGGGCGCGCCCGATGCGATTCCGGCGGTCGGCGGCGCGATGGACCTCGCGATCGGTGCGAAGCAAGTGTTCGTGATGATGGAGCACCTGACGAAGCAGGGCGAGAGCAAGATCGTCGCGCAGTGCTCGTATCCGGTCACCGGCGTGCAATGCGTGAGCCGCATCTATACGGATCTCGCCGTGCTCGACGTGACGGCCGACGGCCTCGCGGTGAGCGAGATCTTCACCGATCTGTCGTTCGACGAGCTGCAGAAGCTGACCGGCGTGCCACTGATCGACGCGACGCAAAAGGCCGCCGCCTGAACGGCAAGCATGCCGGTGCGCGCATTCGAGCGCACGCCGGCACGCTTGGGTAGACAATAGGCGCACGCCGTTTCCCCATTCTGACGCCATGCTCGAAGACAGCGCCCGCCTGACCTCCCTGATTTGCGGCATCGAGCCGCTCAACCGGATCTGGTCGCCCCGCGCGACGATCCAGCGGATGCTCGACGTCGAGGCCGCCCTCGCGCGCGCGCTCGCCGCGCAGCAGGTGATTCCCGCCGCCGCGGTCGCGCCGATCGAACGTGCGTGCGACGCCGGCCGGCTCGACGCCGACGCGCTCGCGCACGGTGCGGCGCTCGGCGGCAATCTCGCGATTCCGCTCGTCAAGCAGCTCACCGCGCAAGTGAAGGTCGACGACCCCGAGGCCGCGAAGTTCGTGCATTGGGGCGCGACGAGCCAGGACATCATCGATACCGCGACCGTGCTGCAGTTGCGCGACACGCTCGACGTGCTCGAGCCGCTGCTCGACGAAGCCTGCGCGTCGCTCGCGGCGCTCGCGCGCACCCATCGCGCGACGCCGATGATCGGCCGCACGTGGCTGCAGCAGGCACTGCCGATCACGCTCGGCCTCAAATTCGCCCAATGGCTCGATGCGCTGCTGCGCCATCGCGCGCGTTTTGCCGAGCTGCGCGAGCGTGCGCTCGTGCTGCAGTTCGGCGGCGCGGCCGGCACGCTCGCGAGCCTGCGCGAGCATGCAGCCGGCGTGAGCGCCGCGCTCGCGGCCGACCTGAAGCTCGCGTTGCCCGCCGTGCCGTGGCATACGCAGCGCGACCGCATCGCGGAAGCCGCGTCGTGCTTCGGGATGCTGACCGGCACGCTCGGCAAGATCGCGCGCGACGTGTCGCTGCAGATGCAGACCGAAGTCGGCGAGCTCGGCGAACCGGCGGCTGCCGGCAAGGGTGGCTCGTCGACGATGCCGCACAAGCGCAACCCGGTCGGCTGCGCGGCCGTGCTGACGGCCGCCGTGCGTGCGCCGAACCTCGTCGCGACCGTGTTCGCGGGGATGGTGCAGGAGCATGAGCGTGCACTCGGCGGCTGGCAGGCCGAATGGGATGCGTTGCCCGATCTCGCGCGCCTGACGGGCGGCGCGCTCGCGCAGATCGCGCAGATCGTCGCGGGCCTCGACGTGAACACCGACCGCCTCGCCGCGAACCTCGACCTCACGCACGGGCTGATCCTCGGCGAAGCGGTGATGCTCGCGCTCGGCGATCGCATCGGCCGGCTCGATGCGCATCACGTCGTCGAGCATGCGTCGAAGGAAGCCGTGCGCACCGGGGCGACGCTGTTCGACGTGCTGGCCGCCGATGCGGCCGTGTCGGCGCACCTGTCGCGCGACGCGCTGGCGCGGCTGCTCGATCCCGCACATTACGTCGGCGAGGCGCAGGCCTATGTCGACGCCGTGCTCGCGCTGCACGCGGGTGCGAAATAACCAGGAGAACCTTGAGATGCCTTTCGCCACTGTCAACGGCGTGAAACTGCATTACCGGATCGACCGTGCCGCACGCGACGACGCGCCGTGGCTCGTTTTCTCGAACTCACTCGGCGCCGACCTGCAGATGTGGGCGCCGCAGATCCGCCCGCTCACGCAGCACTTCAACATCCTGCGCTACGACACGCGTGGTCACGGCCATTCCGACGCGCCGGCCGGTTCGTACACGATCGAGCAACTGGCGGGCGACGTGATCGGCCTGCTCGACCACGTCGGCATCGACTGCGCGCATTTCTGCGGCATCTCGATGGGCGGGTTGACGGGCGCCGCGCTCGCCGCGCGCTACCCGTCACGTATCGTGCGCGCGGTGCTGTCGAATACCGCCGCGAAGATCGGCTCGCCGGAAGTGTGGGCGCCGCGTGCGCAGAAGGCGCGCGCCGAAGGGATGGCCGCGCTCGCCGACGCCGTGCTGCCGCGCTGGTTCACCGACGCATTCGTCGAACGCGAGCCGCGCCTGTTCGATGCGATCCGCGACACCTTCGTGCATACCGACAAGGATGGCTATGCGGCGAACTGCGACGCGCTCAATGCGGCCGACCTGCGCGAGGAAGTGAAGGGCATCGCGTTGCCGGTGCTCGTCGTGACCGGCGCGAAGGACATGTCGACGCCGCCCGACCAGGGCCGCGCGCTTGCCGCCGCGATTCCCGGTGCGCTGCACGTCGAATTCGACGCCGCGCACATTTCGAACATCGAGTGCACCAGCGGTTTCAACCGCGCGTTGCTCGATTTCCTGACTGCGTGAGGCACCGGCGATGGACGACCAGGAACGTTATGAAGCAGGGATGAAGGTGCGTCGCGCGGTGCTCGGCGACGCGCACGTCGACCGTTCGATCGAGAACCGCACCGAGGTGACCGACGAATTCCAGAATCTGATCACGCGCTATGCATGGGGCGAGATCTGGACCCGCGACGGACTGCCGCGCCATACGCGCAGCCTGCTGACCATCGCGATGATGGTGGCGCTGAACCGCGGCGAGGAACTGGCGCTGCACCTGCGCGCCGCGCGCAACAACGGCGTGACGCGCGACGAGATCAAGGAAGTGCTGCTGCAGACCGCGATCTATTGCGGCGTGCCGGCCGCGAATTCCGCGTTCCATCTCGCGGACAAGATCTTCAAGGAACAGGATGGTGCTGCTGGTTAAGCGCCGGCAGTGATCCGATCGCGCGGCCCGCTGATGCTGGCGAGCCGTGACGATCAACGAACGCACCGGCAGCGAATCGGTGTGTGAACGAAGGAAAGGCGCGGCCACCAGGTCGCGCTTCTTGCATATATCAATGTTGGATGCGACCGATCGAGCGCTGACGCGCCCATTCGGCCGACAAGGAGACAAGCGATGAATCGCACACCCGTGGTCGATGTCCAGACCTTCATCAACGAGCAGCCGTTCGGCGGCTTTCAGTGGCTCGTGTTCCTCATGTGTTTCGTGATCGTGCTGCTCGACGGCTTCGATACGGCCGCGATCGGCTTCATCGCACCGTCGTTGCTGGGCGAATGGAACCTCACCAAGCCCGATCTCGCGCCCGTGTTGAGCGCCGCGCTGTTCGGCCTTGCGTGCGGCGCGCTCGTGTCGGGCCCGCTGTCCGACCGGCTCGGCCGCCGCTCGCTGCTGCTCGGCTCGGTGTTCCTGTTCGGCGTCGCGTGCCTGATGTCCGCGTTCTCGAACACGATCGGACACCTGACGATCCTGCGCTTCATCACGGGCGTCGGGCTCGGCGCCGCGATGCCGAACGCGGTCACGATGATGGGCGAATTCTGCCCGGACAAGCGTCGCGCGACCGTGATCAACCTCATGTTCTGCGGCTTTCCGCTGGGCGCCGCGTTCGGCGGGTTCCTCGCTGCGTGGATGATTCCGCATTTCGGCTGGCGCAGCGTGCTGATGCTGGGCGGCGTGACGCCGCTGCTGCTCGGCGTGTTGTTGCTGCTGAAGATGCCGGAATCGGTGCGCTTCATGGTCGCGAGCGGCCAGTCCATCGACAAGATCCGCGCCACGCTCTCGCGCATCTCGCGCGACGCGCTGAACGCCGGCTCGTTCGCATTGACCGAAGCCGCGCCGCAGACGGGCGGCAAGGGCCTCGGCGTCGTGCTGTCGCGTTCGTACATCGTCGGCTCGGTGATGCTGTGGCTCGCGTATTTCATGGGCCTCGTGATCTTCTACGCGTCGATCAACTGGATGCCGATCCTGCTGAAGGATGCGGGCCTGACGCCGAAGAGCGCGACGCTGATCTCGGCGCTGTTTCCGCTCGGCGGCGTGGGCGCCGTGCTGTGCGGCGTGCTGATGGACCGCTTCAACGCGAACCGCGTGATCGCCGTGTGCTATGCACTGACGGCGGTGAGCGTGTATGCGATCGGGCAGGCGGCCGGCAACGTCGGGTTGCTGGTGCTGGTCGTGTTCGTGGCCGGCGTGCTGATGAATACCGCGCAATCGTCGATGCCGGCGCTGGCCGCCGCGTTCTATCCGACCGAAGGGCGCGGCACGGGTGTCGCGTGGATGCTCGGCGTCGGCCGTTTCGGCGGGATCGCCGGGTCGTTCCTCGTCGCCGAACTGACGCGCCGGCATTTCTCGTTTGCGGGTGTGTTCGCGACGATCGCCGTCGCGGGCGTGCTCGCGTGTGTCGCGCTGCTGATCAAACAGATGGCGCGGCCGCATGGCGTGGCGCAGCCGGCAGGCAAGATCGAGTCGCTCGGGCATTGAGCGACGGGCGGGCCGGTGCGTAGCGCCGGCTCCGTGCAGGATCGATTCAGGCCGGTCGCGAGCGGAGCGACCGGCGCACGACAGCAGACCGGGCCGCCTTCGCGGCCCGTCAATATTTCGGCCGTCGCACCTTACTCCTCCGCGTCGTGCTCCTTGACGAAGTTGCGCAGATACGCGCGCAGCGCGGCTTCCCGGCCGCGATGATCGTCGTGGTTCGCGGCGCCCATGCCTTCCTCGTCGCCGAACAGCGTCGGCGGCGCGCAGTAAGTGCCGACTTCGATGTTCTCGCGCAGCACGCGGATATCGTGCGTGAGCGGGTGATACTCGGCGATCCAGTGCATGCCTTCGATGTGCTCGCCCGCTCTCAGCATTGGCTTCATCGGCAATCTCCATGCAGAGCAGCGGTGCAACCGCCGAAGCGGCTGCACGCGCCCGTACCGAAAGGGTACGCCTGCATCACGTGAAGCTCAACGGGCGCTTGTGAGCGCTTACTGCGGCAGCAAATGGGCGACGAGCGGATACAGCGACAGAATCAGCAGCACGGCCATCGTCACGTTGAAGAGGCGCAGCGCGCGGGGATTCGACAGGAAGCGCCGCAGGCCGAGGCCGAACGCGGCCCACAGGCAGATGCACGGGAAGCCGATCAGGATGAACACGACGGACATCCATGCGGCGTTCATCCCGTAGTCGGCGGACAGCCGGATCGTCGTCGCGGCGGTCAGCACCATCATCCACGCCTTCGGATTGACCCACTGGAACGCGGCGGCTTCGATGAACGTCATCGGCCGCGGCTTGGCGCCGTGCGCCTTCACTTCGCCCGACGTGCCGATGCGCCACGCGAGGTACAACAGGTACGCGACGCTCGCGGCTTCGAGGATCGTGTACAGCAGCAGCAGGCGCTTGAACGCTTCGCCGAGGCCGAAGCCGACGCACAGCATCAGGATCGCGACGCCGATGCTGATGCCGAACAGGTGCGGCATCGTGCGGCGGAAACCGAAGTTGACGCCGGATGCGAGCAACATCGTGTTGTTCGGGCCGGGCGTGATCGATGTGACGAGCGCGAACAGCATGCCGGCGGGCAGCGCGCTGAGGGTGAGGAATTCCATCGCGGATTCTCCATTCGGTTCTAGGCTGGGATGGAGATCAGTTTAGCGACGGTTTTCTGTACAGTACCGGTACAGTTGTGTTGTCGATTGCCGGTACGGGGATGTTGAATCACTTTGTGCGTACGAAAGGGGTGTTGGTTCTCAGAAAAGATGTCCGCAGTCTCAATAAGTTGTCTTTGAATAAATAGCGATTTTTTGATGGGACTGCGCGTGATACGCGTTTCAATTGAAAAAAAGAAGCGTAAAAGTCAATGACTTGGCGAATCTGGGCAATGTCGGATCGATGGCTTCTTCACATCGATTGTGAGGGCTTGTCCCGGGGCCGTCGCGAGACCTGTCGTCTGTGCCGGTGTGGCCCGCGGATGCTTGGGTATTGGCGTCACCCACTGGGAAGATATTCGGTTACTATCACCACGACGATCCTGTGCGCGAACGTCGAAGCTGCGAACTTCGCGCGTCAACCGAGCCTCCCTCTGAGGTTTGATCCGCCAGTTCCGTGCGCGAGAGATGCCGTCGGCGGCAAGCCTGCGGGTCGTCGTCCGGTCCTCGTATAGGGCGGCCGACGACGAAATTCAGTCACCGCGACGGTCCTGAAATTTGAAATTCTCTTTTGGGAACCGGTATGCCTAAGCAAACCGCACTGAAGCCAGCCACGCCCGCCAGCCACAGCGATTACGTTGACGTGAAAAAGGCGCGCGCCTTGGCACTGAAGCGTGCGGACAGCGAGCGTGCCGAGAAGCGGCGCGAAAATGACGCCCGCATCGATGTCAACGCGAGCAAGTGGCGTTATATCTGTCAGGAGAGTTAGATGGCGAATAGCACCGTGACGCTCAACTTTCCGAATCCCAGTCGCTCCTACGACGCTTCCAGACACTGTGTGTGTTTCTGGGGCTACGACAATTCTCGCGAGATTACCTTTCTGGTCGACGATGCGATGCTGGCGAAACTGAACTCCGACATGGATTCTGGCGAGCCCGCCTTGCTTGCGGCCTTCGACCGCAATCGCGACCGGATTCTTGGACTCGCCCGAAACCTTTACAAGGGAGGGCCCCAGAACCGGTACACGATCTCGTGAGGTCGGCCCCCGTTTGCACGCGTACCCTACGTGCGTCTTCTTTCTGACCTGCACTCGCCGCGTGTGCGGGTATTCCGGGGCTGAGAGGGGGCATGGATCGGTCGAAGGATGCGCTGCTTGATTGTCCGAACGCTGCAAGCACCGTCTCGACTTCTGCACTCCTGGCCCTGGGGGACTCGACTGGACAACCCAGCCGGATCATCCGCTTCGGGTATTTCACGGCGCACCGCGCGTTGCTCTGCCGTCAGCCGCGGACACCCTGGCCACGTGCTACAACGCGTTACGCTGCGGCACCTTGTCGCCCACGCAGGGATTCGATCTGTCCCATTTAGCAATCCTGTCCGAACTCTCGCTCTGCCTGTTGGCGTGGAAATCCGATGGCGCCCAGCGGTGGGCATTGCGGTGCAACCCTTCGAGCGGAAATCTGCATCCGACCGAGGGCTATCTTCTATATCCAGCTCTGCCCGGCTTCTCGCGCAACGTCTGCTTCGCGAGTTCAAGTCTCAAGCCGATGACGCTTCGTGTCGTTGGGGCGTCTTGGGTAGAGGCTGCAGCCACTGGAGGAGTGACATATGTCGGGTCAGCCATCCATGATCGAAAATCATCTGCTGGCAGCATTACCGGTAGAAGATCTGGCGCATATTTCGCCGCAGCTCGTGCTGGTCGACATGCCGTTGGGAAAGGTGCTGTACGAGTCGGGTGGTGCGCTCAGTCACGTCTATTTTCCGACGACGTCCATCGTGTCGCTGTTGTACGTGATGGAAGACGGTTCGTCAGCCGAAATTGCCATCGTCGGCAACGACGGGTTGATCGGCATCGCGCTATTCATGGGGGGCGAAACAACCCCGAGCCGCGCGATCGTCCAAAGCGCGGGACACGCTTACCGACTCGATGCGCGCATCCTGAAAGACGAGTTCCGTCGAGGCGGTTCGATGCAGCGGCTGTTGCTACGCTACACCCAGGCGCTCATCACACAGATGGCGCAAACAGCCGTATGCAATCGCCATCATTCGATCGATCAGCAGCTCTGTCGGTGGCTCCTGCTCAGCCTCGATCGCCTGCCATCGAGCGAACTGAAAATGACGCAGGAACTGATCGCCAACATGCTCGGTGTCCGCCGGTCGGGCGTGACGGAAGCTGCACTGAAACTTCAGGATGCCGGGTTGATCCGGTACAACTATGGGCACATCGAGGTATTGGATCGCTCCGGGCTCGAGAAGCGCGTGTGCGAATGCTACGGCGTGGTCAGGCGAGAATTCGACCGCCTGCTCCCTGATTTGAAGCGCCTTGAGAAACGACGCTGATGCCAGACCCGCATCCATGCCATCCCGCCCGTACGGCAGCGTACCGACTTCAGACGCTCGCACGCGCAGGCTGACTCATGACGCACGGACTGCAGATCGGCCGCAGACTTCATCGAGATGTAACCGCCGTGATCGAAGTGGGCCGTCGCGATCCGTATCGCTTGCGCAGTTTTATCGCGACTCGGGCGGCGCGAGCCAATCAATGACGAAACCGGGGTTGTGGAGGGAGCATGTTGATGAACGATTGCCCGAAATGGGAAAAAAACGTGAAGGACGAGCAACAAGAACAGGCGGAGGCACGAGCGACCGACGATGGAATGCCCGCGGTTCACCCGGAGCGGCAGAGAAGCCGTGCCCATTCGTGGAAAGCCGTTACACCCAGGCAACGTATTTCCGATCCAAGGAAACGTCTGGGCATGGGTTTTCTGCCGAACCTATAGCGCATGTGTAGCAAAACTCCTCGCTCTCAAACAGAACGTGGAGCCGCCCCAGCAAGGCGGAACTCGAAGCCGGCCAAGCGCCGGCTATTTACTTTGCCGCGTCGTTCGTGAAGACAAACGGCGCATGCATCACTTTCCCGCATCGGTGAAGCGACGCAACCCGGGCAGATGAATCCGCTGAGTCGCGTTCGGCAGCTACGCCAACACAAGTTCGTGGCTGGAGGACCGCAACGCTGGGTGGCCAATTCCTTTCGTACATTCGGCCACCAACGCTTCGCGGCTCATATGGCGCGATTTCGCCGCTGCATCGATCTTTTCGACGAGCTGCTTGGGGAGACATGGCAAGACCAGCACCGAACACGATGTCGGCCGGGCGATATCAATGAACCTCCAGATGCAAAATTGGTGCCGCCACGCGGAGCAAAGCGATGTCACCGCCATCGACGATTTTTCGGACTGAATGCCTTCGCAAACAGACCTCGTTTCGAATAGGCTGATGAGCTCGCCGTCCGCAAGGAATGCGTACGTTGGTGCAGTCAGAGAGCAGCCAGTAACCGGAGTTGATGTTCGCTTTCGGCCCCGCGAACCAGTGCGTAGGCCCGCATCTCCGTGCGCTCAAGGAGCGAAATGGATTCCGAACCGGAAAAGTCGCTCCATGCGTCGTCCTCGATCGAGGTCGGCGCGCCGCGGGTTCTCGCGAACGCCCGCAGGAGGGGGCTTGCCGCGCGGCGCAGCACGTGGCGGTCAGCGTTCAGAACATACGGTGGGCCGTCAGTCCGTAAGACGAGGTAGTACGGAATCGCATTGCAATCACTTTGCATGGTGGCGATACCGGTGAGGAAGAATGCGTGCGTT